>JAAFHS010000129.1 GCA_013298485.1 Rhodobacterales bacterium | reverse complement strand
CACGGTAAACGGGCCTTCAAACGTTGCCAGCACGCCGATCTTGATGGTTTCCGCGCTGGCAAATTGCGGTGCAATCAGGGCAGTGGTCAGCACCAGTGCGATTTTCAGTGTCGATTTCATTGTCGTCCTCCCTTTGGTTTTACCAGTTTTCTTAGCGTAGCGGTTGCTGTTGAAGATGTGGCTTCACTCTCCCCCACAAGCCCAGCAACCCATCTGGCGACACGAAGACAATCACCAGAAAGACAAGTCCAATCAGCGTGTTAAAGCGATCTGCGCCGACGATATCAATCGCAAAGGTCTGCATCAACACCACCACCAGCGCACCGATAAACGGGCCGATGGGATGTTTCAGCCCGCCAATCACTGCGATAATCAGCACGTTGATCGCGGCCCCAACCCCGATGGTGCCGGGCGAGATGCGCCCGTTGAACCAGACCAGCAGCACGCCCGCAATTCCTGCTATGATGCCACTCAGCGCCCACGCGAACACCTTGTGGGCAGTCACGTCATATCCCACCGCTCGCATCCGGCGCGGGTTGTCGCGGATGGCTTGAAGGGTCAAGCCGAATGTCGACCTCGCAGCATACAGAACCGCCAGATAGGACAGCACCGCCGCCCCAAGGCAGAGGTAGTAGAACGGCTTTGGGTCGCGCCAGACCACGCCCCAGAATTCGGGTGCGCGCAAGCCGGAAAAGCCTGAATGACCGTTAAACAATTCAGCGTTCTGCTGGGTGAAATAGTAGGTCGCCGTCGCAATCGCCAAGGTGATCATGATGGTATAGATGCCGTCCGTGCGTACCGCGATCCAGCCGATCAAAGCCGAGGCGATGGCGGCCAGCGCAATGGCCAGCGGGGCGACCACCCACCAGGCCCATGCGAACCCCATGACCCCGGTAGCGTTGATCCCGAAGATCGCGACGCTGTAGCCCGCGACACCCGCCACGGTGATCTGCGCTAGGCTGACCATGCCGCCATAGCCCGCAAGGATCATGAGGCTAAGCGCCATCATCCCGAAGATCATCGAATAGCCGCCGATCTGGGTTAGGAAGAAATCCGACGCAACCGCAGGAAAGAACAGCAGCGCAAGCGCAAGCGCGATATAGGCCGGTGCGTGGCGCGCCAGTTCCGCCCTCATCTGCGACCCCCCATGATGCCCTGGGGCCGGATCGCGAGGGTGACGACCATGATGACGAAGGTCAGAACGATGCCGTAAGTCGGAAAGTAGACGAGGCCCAGCTGCTCGGCCAGTCCGATGATCAGCGCGCCGATGGCGGCCCCCGAAATAGATCCCATGCCACCGACGATCACCACCACCAGCGAGGTCAGCAGATACCGCACATCCTCGCCCGGGGCGACCGACAGGGCCGATCCGCCGACCACGCCTGCGAGCCCCGCCAGTCCCGCACCCATTGCAAAGACCAGCGCGAAGATGCGGTGCACGTTGACGCCGCTCGCCGATAGCATGGCGCGGTCATCGACGCCCGCGCGGATCATCATGCCGATGCGGGTCTTGTTCATCGCAAGCCACAGGCCGATGCCGATGGCTACCGCGACGAACAGCACAACCAGCCGGTAGAACGGGTATTTCAGGAAGACAGTCGAGCCGTCTGATTTTATGGTGCTGATGATCGGAAGCGTCACCGCACCGTCCAACCATAGGGGCGTGGTGATCTGGTAGGTGCCGCCAGACCACACGGCCAGCATCAAGTCCGCCGCGACGATGGATATGCCAATGCTGACCAGCGTCTGGCGCAGATCGTCGCCTTCAAGCCTGCGGAACACCACGACCTGCAACACGATGCCGATGACCGCCAGCACGACAAACCCGGCGGCGACGCCCAACAGCCAATACCCGGTGCGGTCCGCGACTTCGTAGCCGATATAGGCGCCCAGCAGATACAGCGACCCGTGGGCCAGATTCACGTTGCGCATCAGGCCAAAGATCAGTGTAAACCCGGACGCCACCAGAAAATAAAGCCCCGCCAGCGTAAGCCCGTTCAGGATCGCCGATACGAACGCCTTTTTCGAGATCAGGATGTCGTCCAGCCAATCGGGCCAGACCGCAAAGACCAGCCACGCCAGCACCGCAGCCGCAAGCAGGGCAACGATGCTCCAGCCTTGCCTGCGGGTGAACGTGGCGGGTTCGGACAGGCTCATGCGGTCAACCGACGCCGCGCTTCGTTGATGCGGGGCGCTTTGTAGAACTTGCCATCCTTCATGATGGCCAGCAGGCGTTTCTGATCCTGCAGGATGCGCACATCGGCCAGCGGATCGCCGTCCACCAGCAACAGGTCGGCAATCCAGCCTTCTTTGATCATGCCCAGCTCCGTCTCCATGTTCATGATGTGCCCGCCATATTTGGTCGCGGCCTGGATGGCCTCCATCGGCGTAAAGCCCAGCATTTCGACGAAGGTCTGAAGGTCTTTTGCGTTGGTGCCTTGCGGCGTCCAGGCAAACCCGTAGTCGCCGCCGATACAGATGCGGATGCCCCGTCGGTGCATCTTTTTCATCGAGGCGACGCAGGCCTCCAACTCGCGCTCGTATTCGTCGGTCAGCCGGGTGCCGGGCTTGATCCCCCATTCCTCGGCGTAGCGTGCGGTATTGATCAGCCAGGCGATGCCGGGGGCGACGATGTGCTTGTCCTTCGCGGCCTCCAGCGCATCTAGCGCCTCTTCGTTGGCGAACGAAGCGTGATAAATGTTCTGGATGCCATGGCGGATGCACTGCATCACCGATCCGCTGGATCGCGCATGCGCGCCCAGCACCTTGCCCCGGCATTTCGCCTCGGATGCGGCCATGGCGACCTCTTCCTCGGACATCGGGGTTTCCTCGGCCCCCATGCCGGTGATCGCCTCGCCCGACAGGTTCAGCTTGATGCTGTCCACGCCGTATTTGATCAGCGTGCGAACCGTGCGGCGCACTTCCTCGGGTCCTGAGACGACCAACCCAAGGTTCAAGCCCGGATGCGGGATGTGGCTGGGGGCGGCATCGCCGAGGCCGCCGACCGTCGTGATCTCCGGCCCTGCCGCCAGATAGCGCGGGCCGGGAAAGCGGCCCTGGTTGATGAACTTCTTACACACCACGTCCAGCCGTGGTTTCGCCGCAGCCGCCCCGCGACCCGAGGTGAAGCCTGCGTCGATCACCAGCTTGGCCATTTCCATCGTGACCAGCATGTGTTCCTCGATCTCCATCATGTTGATGGGGTCGATGCCGGGCGCGTTGTTCCACGACAGATGCAGGTGCGCATCGATCAGGCCGGGCATCAGGGTCGCGCCCATGCCGTCGATCACCGTGGCCCCGCCCGCCGTCGATGCCCCGCCGAACGAACTGCCGCCCTTGGTCACCCGCTTGATCCGGCCGTCCTGCACCAGTACTTCGCCCGTATAGGGATAGTCGCCCGTGGAATCCAGAATACGCACATTGGTGAACAGCGTGCTGCCATTGCCATTGCCGTTCCAGCCATTGTCGTCTGCCATGCTTTCCTCCCCGAAAGTGCGGCCCTAGATGCGATGTCGTACCAGATGGTCCGCCATCAACCTTGCAGCATCCGCCGCCTGTTCAACCGTAACCCAATGGCCGCAGCGGTCCAGCACCATCAGCGCTGCTCCGTCGATGCCGTCGGCCAGAACCCGCGCCATGCTGACCGGGGCCACCGGATCACAGTCGCCGGTCACCAGCAGCGTCGGGGCCTCGATGCGGCCAAGCTCGGCGATGGTGGCATTGGCCAGCGCCTCGCAGTTGCGGGCATAACCTTCGGGCGGCTGTCGCAGGATCGTTTCGCGCACGAAGGCCACTGCGGCAGGGTTCTGCTCATGGGTTTGGGGCGCAAGCGTCGCCGCGATGATCTGGTCCGCGATGCCCGCCATGCCTTGGGTTCGCGCCATACCGGCCCGTGCTCGCAGGCCCGTCCGGGCGGCCTCAGACGGTTCAGTCAGCGCGCCGAACAGCGTAAGGCTGACAACGCATTCGGGTGCGGTCACAGCGATATGCTGGCAGACCAGCGTGCCCATAGAATGGCCGATGAAATGCGCCCGTGCGATGCCCATGCCCTGCAGCATCGCCATTGCCGCCGCCGCATGTCCGGCAATAGACAGCGCCTCGACCGGCATGGCGGACCGCCCACATCCCGGCAAGTCGGGCCGGATGACGTGATAGCCCGACAAGGCCACCATCAGCGGCTGGAACGTGTTGGACGTGCCCCCCAGCCCATGGATCATCACGACAGGATCGCCCTGTCCCGTGATGTCACAGACCAGAGGGGCTGCGTTCGTCATGCCCGATCCACGAACCGATTTTCGAGCGTCCCGATGCCGTCCACCTCGATGCGCACCACATCGCCCGCCTTCAGGTAGACCGGCGGATTGTGCCCGATACCGACCCCGGCTGGCGTGCCTGTAGCAATGATGTCCCCGGGGTAAAGTGTAACCCCTTCGGACAGGGTCGCAATCAGCGTCGGAATGTCGAAGATCAGCTGCGCGAAAGAAGAATCCTGGCGTTTGTCGCCATTGACCCAGCAGCGTATTCCGGCAGTCGATAGGTCCATCTCATCCGCCGTCACCGCCCATGGCCCCATCGGGCCGAAGGTGTCCTGCGATTTGCCGATCAGCCACTGGCTGTATTTGCCTTGCAAATCGCGCGCCGTGACGTCGTTGATGATGGTGTAGCCCCAGACATGTGCCATCGCATCTGCGCGGCTGATACCCCTGCCCCCGGTGCCGATGATGACCGCCAACTCGGCCTCATAGTCGATGGCGGTCGATACCTTTGCGTCAATCTCGACCGGGGTGTGATGGGCCACTACGCATTCCGGCACCTTGGTAAAGATGATCGGATGCGCGGGCACAACACCGGCGGCAGCAGAACTGTCGAACCCGCTGGCCGCAAATTCCGCCGCATGGGCGTGGTAATTTTTGCCCACGCAAAAGATGTTGCGGGCGGGGCGCGGGATCGGCGCCTCCAGCATCACCTGCGATAAGGCGACGGGAGACAGGGTGCGTGGCAGCGTCTTCATGCCGATGACCGCAGCGATGCCATGACTGGCCTGCTCCACCGTCAGGTCGAACGCGGCGACAGTTGCCGCGCTGTCGTCAACCAGCCCCACACGCCGTTCACCGGCGATCCGAAATGTGGCAATACGCATTGATCCCCCTGCAAGTGAACCAATAATGGGTCACTTATGAACCATTAATGCCAGCATTTAAGCCAAAGCAAGCCAGAACTTTTACATTTCAGCAAAATCCTGTTGGCAAGCCGCGGCGAACTGCCGTAATTGGTTCACACTTGGATCAAAGGTGCAGCATGGCGCGGATGGGCGCGGAGGAAATCAGGGTATCGCTTCTGGCGCGGATGGCTCAAGGCGAATGGGCTGACACGCGCCGCCTGCCCCCGGAACGCGATCTGGCGGCAGAGTATGGCGCGGCCCGAAATACCGTGCGCAAGGCGCTGAACGCTATTGGTGCCGACGGCACCGTACAACGCAACGTCGGCCAGGGCACGTTCATCGCGCCAGAGACAGCCGAGTTTGGCGAGATCATGAAGAACGTGACCGGCGTGTCGCCCGCCGACCTGATGGCCGTGCGGATGATCGTCGAGCCGCAGGCCACGGCCCTTGCCGCGACGAATGCCAGCGCCGCCGATCTGGATCAGATTGCCGAGGCGCACCACCGCGCCAGTGCCGAAACGGAAACCACGACGTTCGAACACTGGGACGCCGTCTTTCACCAGCGCATCTTTGCTGCCGCACGCAACGACCTGCTGCTTTCCCTGCACGACATCCTGCGCGTGGTGCGCAACCGCAATCCGTGGATCGAGCTGAAACGCAAGACGTTCAGCGAGAACCGCAGGCAGGATTACTGCACCCAGCACGCCGAGATTCTGACAGCCCTTCAAAGCCGCGATGCGGAGGGGGCCGCAGCGGCGATGCGCGCGCATATGGACGTTATCCATGTAAACCTGTTTGGGCGCCGCTGAAATTGCAGGTACATGGATGTGCAGCCGGACGCCATTCTGCGAAAAACTCGCAAAGATTAGGGCTGGTGTTTTCCGCTAGATCGCCCCTGGCAGATATCTGAAAGTGGCGCAGACTGCTATCTGCGCGTCTGAGCTGCTCCTCGGAATCTATCCGAGAGATGGGGATTAGCTCACAAAACTCGGCTGCCATCCGCGCCAACCCGCGACAATCGGGGGTGTATTTGAGGGTATCTTTCGACCGTGTTTCCAGTATCTTATTAGTCCACAATGGGTTGTGAGCGGCTTGCGACTCCCTTCACCCGCTCCAATCCCGTGCTATACTCCTTATCGGCGCAGCGCCGCGCCATCCACCACGGGAGAAAACCATGAAAAAGACCGCCCTTGCCGCCCTGCTGACACTCAGTCTGGCCGCACCCGCCTTCGCCCACAACTGCCCCGTCCTGATGGGCCAGTTCGAAGAGGCGCTGGCCACCAGCACCGCAGATGACGCCACCAAATCCGCCGCATCGGCACTGTACGAGACGGGCAAGGCCGCCCATGCGGCGGGCGATCACGACGCTTCCGTTGCGGCCCTGGAAGAGGCGCTCGCCCTGATCGGCCAATGACATATCGGGTCTTCCGTTTGTTGGCCCGTCGCGCTACGCGGGGGCAGACAAACGGAGGATCCCATGAAAACAGACATCACCCGCATCGCCCCCGGCCCCCGGATGAGCGAGGCCGTGGTGCACGGCAACACCGTGTATCTCGCAGGCCAGGTCGGCAATCCCGGCGGGTCCGTGACGCAGCAGACCCACGATGCCCTGGCCGAGGTTGACCGCATTCTGGCCCTCGCCGGATCGGACAAGACCCGCATCCTGTCCGCCCAGATCTGGCTCGCCGATATTGCCACCTTCGCCGAAATGAACGCCGTCTGGGATGCCTGGGTGCCCCAGGGCCACACGCCCGCACGCGCCACGGGCGAATCAAGGCTTGCCACGCCGGACTACCTGGTCGAAGTGATCGTCATCGCAGCCGTCTGAGGCTGCGAAAGATCATTTTCTAT
>JAAFHS010000128.1 GCA_013298485.1 Rhodobacterales bacterium | reverse complement strand
CAGGTTCACCATATGGCGCATGATCTGGTAATCTTCCTGAATGCCGTTGCCGCCATGCATATCGCGCGCCATCCGGGCTGCGTCCAGCGCCTTGCCGCAATTGTTGCGCTTGATGATCGAAATCATCTCAGGTGCCGCATTCGCCTCGTCCAGCAGCCGCCCCACGCGCAGGGATGCTTGTAATCCAAGGGAAATCTCGCTCATCATATTGGCCAGTTTCAACTGGTAAAGCTGCGTCTGCGCCAGGGGTTTGCCGAACTGCTTGCGGTCCAGCCCGTACTGGCGTGCCGCGTGCAGGCAGAACTCCGCCGCGCCCATGACGCCCCAGGAAATGCCATATCGCGCCCGGTTCAGACAGCCGAACGGGCCTTTCAGCCCCTCCACATGCGGCAGCAGCGCGTCGTCACCCACATGCACATCCTTCATCACGATTTCACCTGTGATGCTGGCCCGCAGTGACAGCTTGCCCCCGATCTTGGGCGTGCTCAGGCCCGCCATGCCGCGTTCCAGCACGAACCCCTTGATCTTGCCGCCATGCGCCTCGGATTTCGCCCAGACGACAAAGACATCCGCGATGGGTGCATTGGATATCCACATCTTGGCCCCGTTCAGGACGTAGCCATCAGCGGTCTTTTTCGCGACCGTTTTCATCCCCGCCGGATCTGATCCCGCATCGGGTTCGGTCAGCCCGAAACAGCCGATCCATTCCCCCGATGACAGTTTCGGCAGGAATTTCATCCGCTGGCTTTCCGTGCCATAGGCATAGATCGGGTACATCACCAGCGATGACTGCACCGACATCATGGACCGGTATCCGCTGTCCACCCGCTCTACCTCGCGCGCGATCAGCCCGTAGGCGACGTATGACGCACCCAAGCCCCCATAGGCCTCGGGGATCGTCGCCCCCAGCAGACCCATTTCACCCATTTCGCGGAAAATCGCAGGGTCAGTGCTTTCCTCGCGGTAGGCCGCGATGACCCGCGGCTGCAGCTTTTCCTGCGCATAGGCCCGCGCGCCGTCGCGCAGCATCCGCTCTTCCTCGGTCAGCTGGTCATTCAGGCGGAAGGGGTCTTCCCAATCGAAGCGCCCCAGATCGGGCGCATCCTTGGCTTTCAGAACGGGCTGTGCGGATGTGTTCATGGCGACGCTCCCTGTCTTTGGGTTTCAGTATTGCACAATCCATGGTGGCGGGGTATCGAATCCTTGTCATATCTTCTTAAGGAAAACTTAAGATGTTCAGCCGCCGCTACCTGCCGCCCCTTCCCGCACTTCTGTCCCTTGAGGCCATCGACAGGCTCGGCACCGGTGCCGCCGCCGCCGAAAGCCTCGGCCTGTCACAAGGGGCCATCAGCCATCAGCTGAAAGGGCTGGAGGCGCAGTTGGGTGTCCAACTCCTCATCCTTGAAAAGCAGCGCCTGCGCCTGACGCCTGCGGCCAAGGACTACGTGGTTGAGGTGCGTAAAGCCTTGCAAACATTGTCTTCTGCGTCTCTTTCGCTGCGCGCCAATCCCACCGGGGGCAGCCTGAACCTCGCCATTCTGCCCGCCTTCGGGATGCACTGGCTCGCGCCCCGCCTTGCGCGTTTCGCGCAAAGCCACCCGGAGGTGACGGTCAACCTCTCGACCCGGCTCAGGCCATTCAGCTTTGAGGGCAGCCGTTTTGACGCCGCCATCCACTACGGGCGCGAAGACTGGCCCGGTGCCGCCTTCTTGAAACTGACGGATGAAGAGATCATCGCCGTCACCGCGCCCGACCCGCCCGACAATCCCCCCCTCCTGCAGCTCGAATCCCGCCCCGGCGACTGGCCGCGCTGGTGTGCCGCCCAGGGTCTTGCAGCCCCGCGGATGGGCGGCATGCAGTTCGACCAGTTCGCCACGATGACGCAGGCCGCCCTCCATGGCCTAGGTGCTGCCTTGCTGCCTGTGTTCCTGATCGAACGCGAACTCGCCGAAGGGCGGCTCGTGCCCCTGCGCGGCGGGCCGGTGCGCGCGCTTGGCAGCTACTACCTTGTCTGGCCAAAGGATTTGCCGCAGCGCGCACCGCTTGTGTCGTTTCGCGCATGGCTCGCCGCAGATGCCGCCTTGACCGCACCTGCCCCGCCCGCCAGCATGCGCGCCGAAGATGGAGAAACAGCGTGATCCCGAAACCTGACAGTATCGATGCCGTGGAAACCCTGCTGGCGGGGCAGGGCTATGTTTCGTCCCGCGCGCTGGCCACGGTGGTGTTCCTATCCTTGCGCCTCGGGCGGCCGCTGTTTCTGGAAGGTGAGGCAGGCACCGGCAAGACCGAGATCGCCAAGGCGATTGCGACGGCGTTGGGCCGCCGCCTGATCCGCCTGCAATGCTATGAAGGGTTGGATGCGGCCTCGGCGGTGGCCGAATGGAACTTTGCCGCCCAGATGGTGGCGATCCGGGCGGCGGAAGGAACGATGTCGAAGGCCGATCTTTTCACCGAAGAGTATCTGATCGAACGCCCGCTCTTGGCCGCGATGCGCCCGCAACCGGGGGGGCCGCCGGTCCTGCTGATTGATGAGATCGACCGCACGGACGAGCCGTTCGAGGCCTTCCTTTTGGAGGCTTTGTCGGATTTTCAGGTGACGATCCCCGAGCTTGGCACGATCCGCGCCGAAGATGCGCCCATCGTCATCGTGACGTCGAACCGCACGCGCGAGGTGCATGACGCGCTGAAGCGCCGCTGCCTTTATCACTGGGTCGACTACCCCGATGCGGCACGCGAGCTGCAGATCCTGCAGGCCCGCGCACCTGAGGCGCAAGACAGGCTCAGCCGCGAGGTCGTGGCCTTTGTGCAGCGCCTGCGCGGCGAAGACTTGTTCAAAAAACCGGGGGTCGCCGAAACCATCGACTGGGCCAAATGCCTGCTGGCCCTGGATGTGATCACCCTTTCCCCTGAGGTGATCGCCGATACGCTGGGTGCGATCCTGAAATACCAGGACGATATCCAGAAACTGCAGGGGTCCGAGGCCAAACGCTTACTGGATGAGGTCAAACGCGATCTTACAACCGCCTGAACCTTCCTCTGTTCAAAACTATCCCACGGGGGTCCGGGGGTGTGAAACCCCCGGTGCCTGCAACAAAGGACAACCACTGTGATCCCATCTCCGCCCCATCTGCGCATCTTTGAACCCCATCCCGGCATCTTTGCCTATTATGATGGCCGGGTGCCGGGCTATCGCTTTGATCCGCGCCCGAACTGGGTCGATGACGGTGCGCTGGAGGTCGGGGTTGCCAGTTTCGCGCTGGTGCAGGGTCATCAGGCCATCGTCTATGACACCGGGACCACACTAGCGCATGGGGCGGCGGTCAAGGCGCATCTGGATGGTCTCGGCGTCACCAGCCTGCGCATTGTCTACAGCCACTGGCACAAGGACCATGTCGCAGGTACGGCCACCTTCGGTGCGGCCCCGGTCATTGCCAACAGCCGCACGGCAGCGCATCTGGCGCAGCGCAAGGCAGAGATCGAGGCGGGTGCGGAATGGCCGCCGATTGACCCGCTGGTCCTGCCAAGCCAGACCTTTGACGGCATGCTGGCGCTGACGCTTGGCGCGCTGCGGGTGGAGCTGCACTGCTTTAACATCCATTCCGATGATGCGACGGTGATCTGGCTGCCCGAGGCGGGCATCCTGCTGGCAGGTGACACGCTGGAGGATCCCGTAACCTATGTTGCCGAACCGGAAGGGTTCGCGGCCCATCTGGCCGACCTCGGGCGTCTCGCCACGTTGAACCCGGTGCATATCCTGCCCTGCCACGGCGATCCGGATATCATCGCGGCGGGCGGCCATGGCGTGGGGTTGATTACGGCCACGCAAACCTACACGCGGTTCCTGATCAGCCTGAAGGACGATCCAGGGCGCGCCAAAACCCCGCTGCGCGATATCATCGGCGCCGATCTGGAGGCGGGCCATATCAGGTGGTTCGATGCCTATGCCGGGGTGCATGCGCTGAACGTGACCGCGGCCATGAAGGAATACGGCCATGGCTGACTATGCGCCGCTGCGCCTGCCCGAGGATGGCAAGCTGTCGCACAACATCACGCATTTCGCGCGCGCGCTGCGCAAGGCGGGCATTCCGATTGGCACGGGCCGTGTAGTGGACGCGATCCGCGCGGTGGAGGCGGCGGGGTTTTCGGCGCGAGAGGATTTCTTCTGGACGCTGCATGCCTGTTTTGTCAGCCGCCCCGAACAGCGCAGCGTGTTCGGGCAGGTGTTCCGCCTGTTCTGGCGCGATCCGCAATACCTCGAACATATGATGTCGCTGCTGATCCCGGCGGTGCGCGGGGTGCAGGAGGACCGGCGCGCGGATGCCGCCGAACGCCGCGCGGCTGAGGCCTTGCTGGACGGGGCGGAGGATCGGCTGCCGCAGCCGACGGAGCCGGAAGGGCAGGCGGATCAGATCGAGATTGATGCGACGACGACCATGTCGCAGGAGGAACGGCTGAAATCGCTCGATTTCGAACAGATGACGACGGATGAGGTGGCGCAGGCCAAACGCATGCTGGCAAGGCTGTCGCTGCCCGTCAAACCCCTGACATCGCGGCGCAGCGTATCGGCGCATGCAGGGGCGCAGATCGACCTGCGCCGCACGCTGCGCGGCAGCCTCCGGCAGGGGGGCGAGGTGACGCGGCTGGCGCGGAAGACGCCTGCGACGCGCTGGCCCAATCTGGTGGTGATCTGCGATATTTCGGGCTCCATGTCGCAGTACAGCCGGATGGTGCTGCATTTCCTGCATGCGGTGGCGAACCGCAAAGGGCAGGGCTGGGCGCGGGTGCATGGCTTCACCTTCGGCACGCGGCTGACGAATATCACGCGGCATCTGCGCAACCGGGATGTCGATGCGGCGCTGGCACGCGCGGGGGCCGAGGCGCAGGATTGGGCGGGGGGCACGCGGATCGGGGCCTGTCTGCATGACTTCAACCGCGACTGGGGCCGCCGCGTGCTGGGGCAGGGGGCCGTGGTTCTGCTGATCACCGACGGGCTGGACCGCGATGATACAGACACGCTTGCGCGCGAGATGGAGCGGCTGCATCTGTCGGCACGCCGTCTGATCTGGCTGAACCCGCTGCTGCGGTGGGAAGGGTTCGCGCCAAAGGCGCTGGGCATCCGCGCGATGCTGCCCCATGTCGACAGCTTTCGCGCCAGCCATTCGATTGCATCGCTGGCAGCGCTTGCCGAAGCCATCGGGCGGGCGGATGACGCAGGGGAGAAAGCACGGCTAATGCGGGCGATTTCGGGGGCGTGACGGGCAAAATTGACGGCTGTCAATTTTCAGGTATTTCGTTATAATACAAAGGCATAAGAAATATTTTCGGGGTGGTTTTAAGGTTTCGTTAACACTTTGCAGGCCCATACCCTGCAGGCTCGCGTATGGGTGCGATGGCATCCAGAGAGCAAAACCTTGCCGGATATCGGATAGCAATTCGGAAAACCCACCTTGATATCGCATATCAGGATAGTGTCTGATCTGACGATGGGAACCAGAACCCTTCATGTTCGTTGATTGGTTCGGCATAGACCTCTGCCTTTTACAAAGGATGATGCGATGAAACGCCTGCTTTGCACGACAACCGCCATATCGATGGCTTTGTGGCCAATCCCCTCTGTTCCCGCCTTTGCGCAGTCGCTGGCCGGGGATGGGTCGGTGATCGGGCCGGATGGATCGGTGCTGTGTGTGCCCACGGCCGAGGCCGCTTGCAACCCGGGCGATTACGCGGGCCAGGCGCAGGCCATTCAGGATGCAATGAACGCAGCCCAGGCACAGGCCGAAGCGGAGGCCGCTGCAGCAGCCCAGGCGCAAGCGGAAGCAGAGGCTGCCGCTGCGGCACAGGCGCAAGCGGAGGCTGAGGCCGCCGCCGCCGCACAGGCGCAGGCTGAAGCGGAGGCTGCTGCGGCAGCCCAGGCACAAGCGGAAGCGGAGGCTGCTGCGGCGGCCCAGGCACAAGCGGAAGCGGAGGCTGCTGCGGCGGCGGCACAAGCGCAGGCCGAGGCGGAAGCCGCTGCGGCCGCACAGGCTGAACAGGATGCCGCTGCGGCCGCACAGGCCGAACAGGATGCCGCTGCAGCCGCAGCGGCCGAACAGGATGCCGCTGCTGCCGCACAGGCCGAGCAGGATGCGGCTGCCCAGGCGCAAGCCGAGGCTGATGCCGCGGCCGCACAGGCCGAACAGGATGCCGCGGCCCAGGCGCAAGCCGAGGCTGATGCGGCTGCGGCGGCGCAAGCGCAGGCCGAGGCGGATGCCGCCGCTGCCGCACAGGCGGAAGCTGATGCCGCAGCACAGGCCCAGGCGGAAGCCGATGCCGCAGCGGCACAGGCCGCCGCCCAAGCCGAGGCGGATGCGCGTGCTGCCGAAGAAGCGGCTGCTGCCGCTGCTGCGGCGGAAGCCGCGGCTGCCGCACAGGCCGCCGCCGATGCGTCAGCCGAGGCGCAGCGTCTGGCGGATGAAGCCGCCGCTGCGGCCGCTGCCGATGCAAGCAACGAGGCCGCCGCTGCCGCCGCCGCAGAGGCGCAGGCCGCAGCCGATGCCGCTGCCGCCGAAGCTGCCGCGGCAACTGCGGATGCAGAGGCGCAGGCCCAGGCGGAGGCCGATGCCGCCGCCGCTGCACAGGCCGCCATTGAGGCGCAGGCCGCTGCGGATGCACAGGCCGCTGCAGATGCGGAAGCGGCTGCGGCACAAGAGGCGCTGAACGCGCAGATCGCCGCCGAAGCCGAAGCTGCAGCCGCAGCGGCGGCAGCGGCGGGCACGGCTGCGGCGGAAGATGCCGCAGGGCTGGTGCCGGATGTGGAGGTGCTGAATGCGGTTGATCCCGCAACGCTGATCGACCCTGAAGTGCTGACCGAAGTGGCACCCGAGGCAGTCACGACCCTTGATACGCTGCTGTCCGAACCGACCGCCACGGAGGCCGCGACCGAAGGACTTGCGGAAATCGCGGCACCGGTGGCCGAGGCGGCGCTGATCCCGCTGGCCCCGGATGCAGAACCCCTGGCGGATGCGCCCTTGCCGCAGGTGCTGGAGCAGGTCATTACCACGGAAA
>JAAFHS010000127.1 GCA_013298485.1 Rhodobacterales bacterium | reverse complement strand
ACGCCCGACATCATTGTGGCCAGGATCAGCCCGTCCATGCCGTGTGCGGCCACCGTTGCCGAGACCAGCACGATGAAGGCCCCTGCAGGCCCGCCGATCTGATAACGCGATCCGCCAAGCGCCGAAATGATGAACCCGCCGATGATCGCTGTCACCAGCCCCTGCGCCGGGGTCGCCCCGCTGGCAATCGCGATTGCCATCGACAAAGGCAGTGCAACAATCGCCACCGTCAGTCCGGCCAGCGCATCGGCGCGCAGCGCACTTGGTCCATATCCATTGCGCAGAACAGGTATGATTCGCGGGGTAAGGGTCGGCATAGATAGCCTTTTTCTGCTGTATCGAGGCTATGCCCACCCGACTGGCAGCGCAAGGTTTGACCTTCCCGTCGTTGCCGGGTTAACGGGGGTACATGACCCTGACCTGTTTCAAAGCCTATGATATCCGGGGCCGCCTTGGCATCGACCTTGATGACGGGATCGCATTCCGCATCGGGCGCGCCTTTGCCCGCGTGCTGGGCGCGCGCCGCGTGGTGCTGGGGCGCGATTGCCGCGCCTCATCCGAAGGTTTGGCCGATGCCGTGGCGGCAGGGCTGATGGCGGAAGGGGTTCAGGTTCTGGACCTTGGTCTCTGCGGCACGGAAGAGGTGTATTTCGCGACCGACCATCTGGGCGCGGATGGCGGGATCGCGGTGACCGCGTCGCATAACCCGATGGATTACAACGGGATGAAGATGGTCCGCGCGGGGGCGGCGCCGGTGGGCTGGGAGACGGGGCTCTCGGCGATGCAGGCCCTGGCTGGGGCGGATGATTTCGGGCCGGTGGGGCAGGGCGCGCGGATGGCCGTGGACTGCCGGGCGGCCTATGTGGCGCGGGTGTTGTCTTTCGTGGATACCACTGCCCTGCGCCCGCTGCATATTCTGGTGAATGCCGGCAACGGCACCGCCGGACCCACCTTTGATGCGATTGCGGCGGGGCTTGTGGCGATGGGTGCGCCCCTGCGGTTCACCCGCCTGCACCATGCGCCGGATGGCAGCTTTCCCCACGGCATCCCGAACCCCCTGCTGCCGGAAAATCAGCCCGTGACGGCCAAGGCGGTGGTGACGGCAGGGGCCGATCTGGGCGTTGCCTGGGACGGTGATTTCGACCGCTGTTTCCTGTTCGATCACACCGGGGCCTTTGTGCCCGGTGAATATGTCGTGGGCCTGCTGGCCGAGGTGTTTCTGGCCAAGGAACCGGGGGCCACAGTCGTGCATGACCCCCGCGTGGTGCTGGGCACGCAAGCGGCCATCGCGGCGGCGGGTGGCGTGGCAGTACAGGCGCGCACGGGTCATGCCTTTCTGAAGCAGGCCCTGCGCGACACGGGTGCTGTCTACGGCGGCGAGATGTCGGCGCATCACTATTTCCGCGATTTCATGGCTTGCGATTCCGGCATGATCCCCTGGCTGCTGGTGGCCGAGTTGATGGGGCGGACGGGGGCATCTCTTGCCGACCTATCGGCCGCACGCCGGGCGGCCTTTCCGTCCTCGGGCGAGATCAACTTTCGCGTCGCGCATGCGGCGGCCAGTATCGCGCAGGTGCGCGCTGCCTATCGGGGGGCCGAGGTGGACGACCTTGATGGGCTGTCGTTCACATTCCCCGACTGGCGGTTCAACCTGCGCGCCTCCAACACCGAACCCCTGCTGCGGCTGAACGTGGAAAGCCGGGGGGATGCCGCGCTGGTGACCCGTGAGGTGGCCGCGATCAGCGGGATCATCACCCAGGGTCATTCCTGAGGTCGGTCAAAGCAGAACTTCCCTCGCCACCAGGGGAGTGGAAGCACCCCGCATTCCGATGCCCGTCATGCGGTCAGGCCTGTCGAGATCGCCGCTACATCACCGCGCCAATCTGCCAGGGCACGAATTCCGCCCCGCCAAAGCCCAGCTGTTCGGAAAAGCTTTGCTCTCCCGATGCCACAGCAATGATTTTATCAAGGATTTCCGCCCCCTTCGCGTGAATGCTCACCCCCCGAGACAGAACATCGCCGCAGTTGATATCCATATCCTCGGCCATGCGCGCATACATCTCGTCGTTCGTCGCAAGCTTGATGCAGGGACTGGGTTTATAGCCCGATACCGACCCGCGCCCCGTGGTGAAGACAATCATCGTCGCCCCCGATGCGATCTGGCCTGTGACCGAACAGGGATCATAGCCGGGGCTGTCCATATAGACGAAGCCCGGGGCCGTGATGGGTTCGGCAAACTTATAGACCCCCGACAGCGGTGCCGTACCGCCCTTGGCCACTGCCCCCAGCGACTTTTCAAGGATCGTCGTCAGCCCGCCCTTCTTGTTCCCGGGGCTGGGATTGTTATCCATCTCGCCCCCGTTGCGCGCCGTGTAATCCTCCCACCAGCGGATACGCTCCAGCAGCCGCGCGCCGACCTCGGCGCTGACCGCGCGGCGCGTCAGCAGATGCTCCGCCCCGTAGATCTCGGGCGTTTCGGACAGGATCGTGGTGCCCCCCATTGCGACCAGCATATCGGATGCGGCCCCGAGCGCCGGATTGGCGGTGATCCCGGAATAGCCGTCAGACCCGCCGCATTGCAGCCCCACCACCAGTTTTGATACCGGGGCGGGTGCGCGCCGTACTTCAGACGCGACTTCAGCCATTTCGCGCAACACCTTGATCCCGCGTGCGATTGTGGCCCGTGTTCCACCCGCGCCCTGGATCGTCATGTACCGGAAATTGCCATCCGGGCGCAGGCGGCCTTGCCCGACAAGGTCCGGCACCTGCAGCACTTCGCAGCCCAGACCCACCAGCAGGATGCCCGCAAAATTCGCGTTGCGCGCATAGCCTTTCAGGGTCCGCATCAGGGTGTCATAGCCTTCATTCACGCCCGACATGCCGCAGCCCGTGCCATGCACGATCGGCACCACACCATCGATGCCTGCGCGCATGATGGCCGGATCACGCTCTGCCGCCTCGGCGATGAAGCGTGCGACAGACCCCGAACAGTTCACGCTTGTCAGGATCCCCAGATAGTTGCGCGTGCCGACCTGCCCGTCGGCGCGGTGAAACCCCATGAAGCTGCGCGGGGCCATGGCGGGCAGCGCGCGCATTTCAGACCCCACGGGATAATCCGTGGAATGCGGCCCCATGCCGAGGTTGTGGGAATGCACATGCGCGCCCGCCGGAATATCCGCCGTCGCCTGCCCGATGATCTGCCCGTAACGCAGAACCGGTGCGCCCTTCGCAATCGGGATCAGCGCGATCTTGTGCCCGCGTGGCACGGGGGCGGGCAGGAT
This sequence comes from Rhodobacterales bacterium, assembly GCA_013298485.1. Lineage (GTDB taxonomy): Bacteria > Pseudomonadota > Alphaproteobacteria > Rhodobacterales > Rhodobacteraceae > JAAFHS01. The sequence continues at coordinate 3,803 of JAAFHS010000127.1, read as the reverse complement.
CGCACCCTCAACCGCCGTCCCGGTCGCCAGATCGGCCAGTGCGATCACCACGTTATCCGTGCTGTGCAGCCTGATGAATTGCCCTGCCATGACACCCCGAATGGACCTTTTCGTGGCGGCCCGCTTCCCCTAACATGTTAGTATGCTACAGCCACCCCAACCCGCGCCACAAGACCCCTTCCGTCTGGCACCGCTCGAAGCATTCCACGGCTCATTGGGCCAGCGGGTCTATCAATCGCTGCGCCAGGCGATCCTGACGCTGGCTTACCGTCCGGGCGCGATTTTGCGCAAGCCCGCGATCTGTGCGGCCCTTGGGGTTTCGCGCAGCCCGGTGTCGGATGCCATGGCGCGGCTGGCGGTGGATGGCCTTGTCGATGTGATCCCGCAGGCCGGCACCTTTGTCGCCCGCTTTTCGATGATGGAAATTCGCGAAGGCGCCTTCCTGCGCGAGGCGATCGAGGTTGCGGCCATCGAACAGGTGGCCCGCAGCATCAGCGCAGATCAACTGGCGCTGCTGGAGGACAATATCACCGCACAGGCCCGCCTGATTGCTGCGGGCGACACGGGCGGGTTCTATGCGCTTGACGGGGCGATGCACAGCATGCTGCTGTCCTTTACCGGGTTTCCGAAACTGGCGCAGGTCTCGCAGACGGCCTGGCTGCATGTCGACCGCGCACGCCAGCTGATCCTGCCGGTGCCGGGGCGGGTGGCGGCCACGCTGGATGAACACCGTGCGATCCATGCCGCCCTGCAGGCAAAGGATCCGGCTGCCGCACGGCTTGCGGTGCAGACACATTTGCGCCAGCTTGTGACCTATCTTGAACCCTTGGAACGCGACCGCCCCGATCTGTTTTCACCCTGAACCCGAGGCTCCATGATCCCGAATGCCCCCCGCTATGCCGCCCGCCTGAATGCCTTCAAACAGGGGCGCGGCACGGTGGCCGACATGCTGGCGCGGGCCGGGCAGGTGGGCGGGCTGAGTGCCGCCGATCTGAACTACCCGGATCATTTCGACCACCATACGCCGGCGCAGCTGTCCGGTCTGCTGCGCGATCAGGGGATGGTGCTGAACGGCCTTGCGATGCGCTACTACACCGATCCCGGTTTTCGTCTGGGGGCCTTTACCCACCCGGATGCAGGCGTGCGGCGTGCGGCGATTGATCTGACCAAACGCGGCATTGATGCCTGTGCCGCCATGGGCGGTGCTGTGATGACGCTATGGATGGGGCAGGACGGGTTCGACTACAGCTTTCAGGCCGATTACGCGCGCATGTGGGAGGATACGCTGGCGGCGGTGGCGGAAGTGGCCGATCACAACCTCACCATCGATATCGCATTGGAATACAAACCCAATGAACCCCGCGCCTTTGCCCTGATGCCGGATATGGGCACGACGCTGCTCGCCTTGCGCGAGGTGAACCGCGCCAATACTGGCGTGACCTTGGATTTCTGCCATGTGCTGTTTGCGGGCGAAATGCCGGCGCAGGCGGCCCAACTCGCCGCCCGGCATTCCCGCATCCTCGGCGTGCATCTGAATGATGGCTATGGCAAGCGCGATGACGGGCTGATTGCGGGGGCCGTGCATCCGGTGCAGACGGTGGAATTGTTCGTCGAACTGGCGCGGGTGGGCTATGATGGCGTGATCTATTTCGACACATTTCCCGATCACGGCGGCATGGATCCGGTGATGGAGGCGCGCGCCAATATCCACCTGACCGAACGGTTGCGCCGCGTTGCCGCGTACCTGGCAACGGATGGTGCCCTCGCTGCGGCCCGCGCGCGTCAGGACGCGGCTGCCGTGACGCGCATCGTGACGGACGCCCTGTATGGCTGATCCTGTCATCCTTGTCGCAGGCTCGCTGCATCTCGATGTGCTGGTGGCCGCCCCGCATCTGCCGCGCATGGATGAAACGGTCACGGGGTTGGGCGTCACTTACGCCTTTGGCGGCAAGGGCGGCAATCAGGCCGTGGCCTGCGCGCGCATGGGGGCGGATGCGCATATGGCAGGGGCTGTCGGCAGCGATGATTTTGCCGCCACCATCCTGTCCACGCTGGACCGCGAAAGGGTGGACCGGGGGCAGGTCGCGCGGATGGAGGGTGCGTCGGGGATGAGTGTCGCCATCACCGAACCGGGGGGCGGCTATGGTGCGGTGATCGTCTCGGCGGCAAACCTCGCCTTCGATCCCGCCCGCGTGGCCTTTCCGCGCGGCTGCGATATCCTGATGCTGCAGAACGAAATCCCGGCCGAGGCGAACCTGTTCCTCGCGCGCCGCGCCGCATCTGCGGGCATCCGCGTGGTCCTGAACGCGGCCCCTGCGCGGGCGATGGACCCCGATCTGCTGGAACTGACCGATCTTCTGATCGTCAACCGGGGTGAGGCCGCGGCCCTGACCGGGCAGGATGAGGCGACACTCAGCCCGATGGGCACCGCGCGCGCGCTGGAGGAGCGGATCGCGGGCCATGCCATCATCACGCTGGGCGGGCAGGGCTGTGCCTTTGCCGATGATATCCACCCCGCGCATGCCGTGCCCGTCATCTCCACCCATGGCGCAGGCGATGCCTTTGCCGGTGCGCTGGCCACCCTGTGGGCGCAGGACGCGACCCTGCAGGAGGCGATCACCTTCGCCCAGTCCGCCGCCGCCCTGCATGTCAGCACGCCGGTCGAGAACCGCCCCCAGATCACGGCGGCCCGCGTGCGGCTGTTCCTGTGACATCTTCCTCTCTGCAAAAATATCCGCGCCGCAGGCACGCCTGAGCCGATCCGGCCCCTTGGCCGGTCGGCGAGGCAAAAAACCTGCGCGCCCGTTGGCGCGCTCCATATTGCTACAGGCGGTAAAAGGCGCGGGCGGTGCCGCCAAAGACCATCGCGCGATCAGCGGCCGACAGATGGCCCGTCAAGGCAAGGGCCGCCGCGCGCCAGTCGGCATATTCCCCGCGCAAGCGGCAGACGGGCCAGTCTGACCCCCACATCACCCGTGCAGGCCCGAAGGCCGCAAGGATATGCGTGACATAGGGGGCAAGGTCCGCCACCGTCCAATCCGCATGCGCCTCGGTGATCAGGGCCGAGAACTTGCAGAACGCTTCCGTCTGATCCGCGATCCGGCTCATGCCCTCCGCCCAGTGCCGGAAATTCGCAGCGGAATGCGCCCTGATCTGCGGCTTCATGCCATGGTCCACGACAACGCGCATGGCCGGATAGCGTTTCAGCAGGGCGAGGAAATGATCCAGATGGCGCGGAAAGCCAAGCGCATCAAAGGTCAGGTCATGATCGATAATGGCGCTGTATGCCCATTGCACATTGTCCCTGTGCATCCAGGCATCATCCGCGATATCCTGGATCATCGGGCGCACGCCCTTGAAGGCCGGATGGCGCGCCAGCCGGGCCAGATGCGCGGCATCATCCGGGTTCTCAAAATCCACCCAGCCCACCACGCCGCGCACCCAAGGTGTCGCATCCGCAATCCCCAGCATGTATTCGGTTTCATGCACCGTGGGGGCGGCTTGCACCAGCACCGTGCCTTCCACCCCCGCCGCCTGCAGTTGCGGCCAGAGGTCAGCAGGGCCATAGGGGCGCGACAGGATCGGATCATCCTTTGGCATCCAGCCATAATCGCCGCGTGCGGGCTGCCAGAAATGCTGATGGGCGTCGATCTGCATAGGCGGTGCCTTTGGTTGATGGCGGGACCGGGGGTTTCACACCCCCGGACCCCCGTGGGATATTTGGACAGAGAGGAAGATGTCAGGTGGGCGCATCGCTGCGTAACAGGCCTTCGGCTTTCAGCGCATCCCACAATGCGGGCGGG
>JAAFHS010000126.1 GCA_013298485.1 Rhodobacterales bacterium | reverse complement strand
GGAAGACGCGGCGGTGGCGGCGCGGCTGCGGTCGGACAGATCGGGGATGGAGGCGGACGGGCGATTCATCGCGGTGCATAACCCGGCGCTGCGCCTGATCGTGGTGGGGGCGGTGCATATCGCGCAACCCCTGATGGTGATTGCGCGCGCCTGCGGTTATGCGCCGGTGCTGGTGGACCCGCGCGAGACGTTCGGGGCGGCGGCGCGGTTTCCGGGAGAGGTGATCGTGCATGACTGGCCGGATGACGCGCTGGCGGCCCTTGGCCCCGATGCGCGCACGGCGATTGTGACGCTGACGCATGATCCGAAGCTGGATGATCCCGCGATCCGGTATGCGCTGGGGTCGGATGTGTTCTATCTGGGCTGCCTCGGCTCGCCGCGCACGCATGCCAAACGGGTGGAGCGGCTGGTGGCGGCGGGGTTTTCGGAACGTGATATCGCGCGTATCCATGCGCCGGTGGGGGTGAACATCGGGGCGAAAAGCCCGGCGGAGATTGCGGTCAGCATCATGGCGCAGATCACGGCTGCGCTGAGGGGGGCATGAAGTTCGGGGCGGTTCCGCTGGAGGCGGCCCTGGGGGCGGTGCTGGCGCATTCGGCGCATCTGCGGGGCGGGCCTTTGCGCAAGGGGCGGGTGCTGACGGCGGGTGATCTGGCGCGCATGGCGGCGGATGGCTGGGCGGATGTGGTGGTGGCGGAACTGGCCCCCGATGATGTGCCCGAGGATGAGGCGGCCACGCGGCTGGCGCGCGCCCTGGTGCCGGGGGATCAGGGGCTGAGCCTGACGCCTGCGTTCACGGGGCGGGTGAACCTGAAGGCCGAAGGGCCGGGGATTGTGGCGATGGATGCGGGGGCCATTCATGCGCTGAACCGCATTCATCCGGCGATCACGCTGGCAACGCTGCCGCCGTTTGCGCGGGTGGGGGCGGGGACGCTGGTGGGGACGGTCAAGATCATCGCCTATGCGGTACCCGAGGCAGCGCTGGCGCAGGCGGAACACACGGCCCGTGCGGCGATCCGCGTGCGCCCGGTGGAGCGGGGCAGTGCGGGGCTGCTGCTGACCGAAGTGCCGGGGCAGGAGGACAAGCTGACGGCGAAGGGCAAGCGGGCTGTCGAGGCGCGGCTACGGGCTTTGGGCATGACATTGGCGGGCGTGGCCACGGTCGCGCATGCAGTGGATGCGATGGCGGGCGCCTTGCGGGCGCTGCCGGGCGAGATGGTGCTGATCCTGACGGGATCGGCGACATCCGATCTGCATGACACGGGGCCGGAGGCGGTGAGGGCGGCGGGGGGGTATGTCGCGCGGTTCGGGATGCCGGTTGATCCGGGTAACCTGTTGTTTCATGGCACGTTGGATGGCCGCCCGGTGATCGGCCTGCCGGGATGTGCGCGGTCGCCTGCGCTGAACGGGGCGGATTGGGTGCTGGAGCGGTATGCCTGCGGCCTCGACGTCACGGATGATGATATTGCCGCGATGGGGGTTGGTGGGTTATTGAAGGAAATCGCGATCCGTCCGCAACCACGGGAGGGATAGATGCACCTTATCGTTTTTCGCCATGTGATTTTCGCCGCGCTTATGGCTTTGGCGATGGGGCTGCCTTTGCGTGCAGAGCCGGTTGCGGGGCAGGATGACCCCGCCTTTGCCCGCGCGCTGGAGGTCTGGCTCGCGGGTGATGAGGCGGCGGCCCTGCCGCAACTGGCTGTCTTGGCGCAAGATCAGAACAGGGCGGCGCAAATCCTGCTGGGGCTGATTGATACAACGCCCGCACTGCAGGGGGAGTGGCTGATGACGCAGACCCGCGATGCGCGCATTGCGCTGCTGCGCGGCCCGGGCGGGCTGTCGGGGCAGAACTGGATGCGCGCAGCGGCGGAAACGGAACCGCTGGCGCAGACATGGCTGGCGCTGTGGGACGGCGATGCGCGGCCGGGCGTGATCCTTGATTTTGCGCGGCAGGGTGAGGCGCGGGCGGCCCGGATTGCGGCGATGACACTGGCCCGGCGGGAAAAGTCGGGCTTTGCCGCACTGGCCGATGATCCGGCCTATCCTGCCGCTGCACGGGCCTTTGCGATCCGGGAGTGGCGGCGCACTGAGCCGGCCCGCGCGGTGCGGGAGGAGGCATCGCTTGCGCCCGCCGATCCGCAGGGCGAAATCCTTGGACTGCGGCCTGAAAGTCCGGCGGAGACGGCGAAATGGCTTGCCACGCACCCTGAGGGCGACGCGCTAGTGGCATTCTGCGCGGCTCTCTGCCCGGATGCGGATCAGGCCGCGTGCCAGGCTGAGGCCTATCAGGCGATGGGTGGATACTGGGAGGTGATGGCATTGGGATCACCCGCCGAGGCGATCATCGCGTCAGACCGGTTCAACCGCAGTCCGGCGGGGCTGGCATCGGTTCTGCGCAAGCTTGAGGGCAGGGCAGTGGAGAACGCCTGTCTTGCCGATGCGCTGAAATGAAAAACCCCCGGACTGGCCGGGGGTGATCATGTGGTAGGGCGCGCGTTACTTCGGCCCGATCATCATCACCATCTGGCGGCCTTCAAGACGCGGGAAGGATTCGATCTTGCCGACCTCGGCCACGTCTTCCTCGACCCGCTTCAACAGCTCCAACCCCAGTTCCTGGTGGGCCATTTCGCGACCCCGGAAGCGCAGGGTGACCTTGACCTTGTCGCCTTCATCCAGAAACTTGAACACCGAACGCATCTTCACATCGTAATCATGCGTATCGGTTCCCGGACGGAACTTGATTTCCTTGATCTCGATGATCTTCTGCTTTTTGCGCGCATCAGCCTCGCGCTTTTGCGTCTCGTACTTGAACTTGCCGAAATCCATGATTTTGCAGACGGGCGGTTCCGCGTTGGGCGAGATTTCGACCAGATCAAGGCCGGCCTCTTCGGCCATCTGCATGGCGCGTGCGGGGCTGACGACGCCCACGTTTTCGCCATCGGCACCAATCAGGCGGATTTCAGTGCCACGGATGCGGTCGTTCACACGGGGCCCGGTCTCGCGTTGCGGGGGGGCGTTGTGGGGTCTGCGGGCTATGGTGTCGGTCCTTCTTGTGGTTTCAACGGTCTGTCGCGCAAGGTAGCGGTCTGCGGGGCGGCTTTCAACCCGGATTCCGCCCAGATCAGGTGGCATCGCTTGGCCGCAGCCTTTTCATCCCTATATGTTTCTGGCATACGATCAATCCAACCGACGGGTGACCTTCGGTCATAAGGGAGTGTGACATGAACAGAACTGTACTTATTGGAGCCCTGGTCGTGCTGATTGGCGCGGGCGGTTACTATCAATTCAGCTATAAACCGGCACAAGAGGCTGCTGCAGCAGCCGAAGCTGCCGCAAAAGCCGCGGCTGATGAAGCCGCCGCTGCCGAGGCTGCTGCCGCAGAGGCGGCGGCTGCAGAAGCGGCTGCTGCCGAGGCCGCGGCTGCCGAAGCTGCCGCTGCAGAAGAAGCGGCTGCCGGGGCGGCTGGCGATGCCGCAAGCGTGCTGGACCCTGCGAATTTCGACGCAGCTGCGGTGAATGCCCTGATCGACGCCTCCTCGCTCGGGGCGGATGTCAAAACCTCGCTGAAGGCGGCGGTTGATGGTGCGGCTGGCAATCCAGCCCTTGTGGCGGGTGTGCTGACCCAGGTGAAAACCGCTTTGGGTCTGTGATCCACCTGTCGTGATGACAAAGGCGCTGCAACCGACAGGTGCAGCGCCTTTTCTTTTGTCTGGACGTCAGATGCCGTCGCCGACAAAAGCCTTTTCCACCACATATTCAAGGGGTTCGGAATTTGCCCCTTCGCGAAGGCCGAACTTTTCCAGCACGGCCTTGACGTCATGGTTGAACGCGAGGCTGCCACAGACCATGGCGCGGTCTTCGGCGGGGTCCATCGCGGCGAGGCCAAGGTCGGTGAAGACCTTGCCGCTGGTCAGGTTGTCTGTGATCCGGCCCATGTGGAGGGACGCCTCACGCGTGGTGGTGGGGTAGTATTTCAGCTTGTCGCCGACCATGTCGCCGATCAGGGGATCATCCTTCAGGCTTTCAACCAGCTGGCGTCCGTAGGCCAGTTCGGCCACCTCGCGGCAGGTGTGCATCATGATGACCTGATCGTATTTCTCGTAAGTCTCAGGCTCGCGCAGCAGGGAGGCAAAGGGTGCAAAGCCGGTGCCGGTGGAGAGCAGCCATAGGCGGCTGCCCGGCAGCAATGCATCATGCACCAGCGTGCCCACGGGTTTGGGGCGCAGGATGATCTGATCGCCGGGTTGGATATGCTGCAGTTTGCTGGTCAAAGGGCCATCGGGGACCTTGATCGAATAGAACTCTAATTCGTCATCCCAGGCGGGGGAGGCGATGGAATAAGCGCGCAGCAGGGGTTTGCCGGTATCGCCCATCAGACCAATCATCACGAATTCACCCGACCGGAACCGCAGGGAGGGGGGCCTTGTGACGCGGAATGAAAACAACCGGTCCGTCCAGTGTTTGACGGAGGTGACGGTTTGCGCGTCGGGCAGGGTTACGGGTGCGTTCATCTCGTCTCTCATCTTTCACGCCCTGAGCCGTGCCTGATAGTCATTGTCCTGCCAGTCGGCGCGGAACTGCCACTGGTCGGCGGGCTGACGGGCGGCCAGATCAGCGCTGATCTCAACCTCATCGAAGCCGCTGCGCCGCGCCATCGTATATTGATCGGCAATCACATGTCCATGCGCGCGCAGGCGGCCCGTATAGCCCAAGACGCGCAGGCGGCGGGCAAGGGTAAAGCCGCGCCCGTCATTGAAGGCGGGAAAGGTGATGCGGATCAGGCCGATGTTGCCGAAATGGGCGGAAAGGGCGGCGGGATCATCGGTATTGGCCAGATCAAGCGCACCGGTATGGGTGGTGATGTCGGCGAGCGGCACAAAGGATTCGGGCGTTGCAGGGCTGAACCCGGCATCGGTGACAAGGATGGTCATGCGGCGGTGTCTTTCGTGATGGGGACGGCTTTGCCGTTGATGAAATGGATACCGCATTCGGTTTTTGCTGAATTGCGCCAACGACCTGCGCGGGGATCTTCGCCCGGTTTCACAGGTGATGTGCAGGGTGCACAGCCGATGGAGGGATAACCCTTGGCGACCAGCGGATGGCGCGGCAGGCGGTTGTTGACGATGTAATCTTCAAGGTCTTCACGCCCCCAATGGGCCAGGGGATTGACCTTGATGCGCAAGTCGCCTTCGGCTTCGAAGAAGTCCACCGCCTCACGCGTGGCCCCCTGAAACCGTTTGCGCCCGGTGATCCAGCCGTCGAAACCGGCCAGCGCGCGTTCCAAGGGTTCCACTTTCCGCAGGGTGCAGCAGGCATCGGTGTTGAACTGGTGCAGCGTGTTGTCGGGGTCTTCGAACGCCAGGCGCGGTTGCAGCGCGCGGATGGTGCGCACGTCGCCCAGATGCAGGGTATCGGCCAGAAGCCGCTGATATTCCAGCGTTTCGGCAAACAGCATGCGGGTGTCGATGAACAGCACGGGCGTTTCGGGGGCAATCACGCTGACCAGATGCAGCAGCACGACCGATTCCGCACCAAAGGAGGAGACCAGCGCCACGCGGCCCAGATCGGCATCCTTGAGGCTATGTTCCAGCACGGCGGTCGCCGAATGGTGCCGATAGCGCGCGTTCAGGGTGGCGACGCGGTCGGCAACGACACCCTGATGCAGATCACGCGGCATCTTTTGCGCCTTCCGTGTCATAGAGGGCTGCCTTGAACGGGTCCATCCCCAGACGGCGGTAGGTGGCTAGGAAGGTCTCTGCAGGGTCGGCACGGTGATCAAGATAGGCGCCGACAATGCGTTCGATCGCGGGCACGATTTCATCATAGGCGAAGCCCGGCCCGGTCTTGTCGCCGATCGCCGCGTCTTCGGTGCCATCGCCACCAAGGGTGATCTGGTAGTTTTCCACGCCTGCGCGGTCCAGCCCTAGGATGCCGATATGGCCGACATGGTGATGCCCGCAGGCGTTGATGCAGCCCGAGATCTTGATCTTCAGGGGGCCGATGTCGTGTTCCAGTTTCAGCTCGTCAAACCGCGTGGCGATCTGCGTGGCGATCGGGATCGACCGCGCGGTGGCCAGATCGCAGTAATCCATGCCGGGGCAGGCGATGATATCGGAAATCAGGCCGACATTCGCGGTGCCGAGGCCCGCTGGGCGCAGGGCGGCATAAAGGGCGGGCAGGTCGGATTTGTGGACATGCGGCAGGATCACGTTCTGTTCATGGCTGATGCGCAGATCGGAATTGCCATAGTTTTCAGCCAGATCAGCGATGATCCGCATCTGACCGGCCGTCGCATCGCCGGGCGTGGCCCCATGCGCCTTGAGGCTGATGGTGACGATGGCGTAATCGGGATTGCGGTGTGCGGCGAGGTTGGTATCGGCCCAGGCGCGGAAGGCGGGGTCGGCCTTGTAAAACGCATCATAGGTCCCGGTCGGTGTCACGCGGAAGGCGGGGGGCGCAAAGGCCGCGGTGATGTCGGCCAGCAGTTTCTGATCCGCACCTTTGAACAGCGGGCGAATCTCGGCAAAGCGGTTTTCGATCAGGCGGGTGATCTCCTCCACCCCCGTTTCATGCACCGTGATCTTGATGCGCGCCTTGTATTTGTTATCGCGCCGTCCAAGCATGTTGTAGACTGACAGGATCGCCTCGACATAAGGCAGAAGGTCGGCTTTCGGCAGGAAATTCCGCACCGTGTGCCCAATCATCGGCGTGCGGCCAAGGCCGCCGCCCACGATCACCTCAAACCCCGTCTCGCCAGCGGCATTGCGCTGCATCCGAAGGCCGATGTCATGCGCCTTTGTCACTGCGCGGTCATTGGGTGCGCCGGTGATCGCGATCTTGAACTTGCGCGGCAGGAACTGAAACTCCGGATGATCGGTCGACCATTGGCGCAGCAGTTCGGCATAGGGGCGGGGGTCTTCAATTTCATCCGCCGCGGCCCCTGCGAAATGATCGGCCGTCACGTTGCGCACGCAATTGCCGGAAGTCTGGATGGCATGCATTTCCACATCGGCCAAAGCGCCTAGGATCGCCGGCACGTCGCCCAGTTTCGGCCAGTTGAACTGGATGTTCTGGCGCGTGGTGAAGT
>JAAFHS010000125.1 GCA_013298485.1 Rhodobacterales bacterium | reverse complement strand
ATCATCCATGCCATGCGGCGTCGTCCGCCACAGAACGCCGAACAGGATGGATGTTTCGGGGTCAAGGTGGATGGAATAATCGCTGATCCCGGCATCCTTTAGCAGCGAGACCAGTTCGGGCCAGATCGCATCATGGCGGCGCTGGTATTCTGCGGCCTGCCCCGGCTTCAGTTGCATCTTGAAGGCATATTTTTCCATCAAAGCCTCCGCATGGCCCAGATCCGCGGCAGGGCGATCACCCCGATCAGCAGCGCCCCGATCACGATGGACATCACGATCCCCGGCACGTTCAGCAGGCCAAGGCCGAAGGTGACAAGGCCCATGACGAAGGCCGCGATGACGACACCCGGAATGCTGCCCGATCCGCCCAGGATACTGACCCCGCCGAGGACGACCATCGTGACCACCTCCAACTCCATCCCGAAGGCGATGGAGGGGCGGGTGGAGCCAAGACGCGAGGTCAGGCAGATGGCGGCGATACCCGACATCAAGCCCGTCAGCAGGAACAGGATGAATTTGACGCGGGCGACCCGGATACCGGAAAACAGCGCACCTGTCGGGTTATTGCCGATGGCATAGACGGTTCGGCCAAAGCTGGTCAGATGCAGCAACACGCCAAAAATGACCGCGAGGATGGCGAACAGCACGAATTCGAACGAGATCACCCACCAGACATAGCCCTGCCCGAAAAAGGCAAATCCCGCCGGATAGCCGCCATAGGCGGTATCGCCCAGCACGATATAGCTGATGCCGCGAAAGAGACTCATCGTGCCGATGGTGACGACGATGGAGGGCAGGCCCATCACGGTTACAAGGACGGCGTTGAAGGCCCCGCAGGCAAGACCGGTGCCAAGCCCGATCAGGACCAGCACGGAGGGCGATGCGCCGATCTGTGCGGCAGCCCCCATCGCGGTGGAGGCAAGGGCGATGATGGCGGCCACGGACAGATCAATCTCGCCCGCGATGATCAGCAGCGCCATGGCAAAGGCAATCATCGCCTTTTCGGTGAAGTTGAAGGTCGCATCCGACAGGTTCCATGCGTTCAGGAAATACTCCGAGGCGAAGGAGTTGAAGATGAAAATCGCCACAGCAACGGCCAGCAGCAGGGTTTCCCAGCTTTTCAGGCGGCGTTGCAGCGGGCTTTGCAGGCGGTCGGGGATGATGCGGGCGGTCATGCAGGATGCTCCGCCCGTTTCAGGATGATGCGGCCCTTGGTGCGGGCGGCGCGGGCGTTCAGCGCGACCGCGATGATGATCGCGGCACCCGAGATGGACAGCTGCCAGAAGGGCGAGATGTTGACGACCGGCAGCGCGTTCTTGATGATCCCAAGGAACAGCGCGCCCAGCACGGCACCCCCGACAGACCCGACACCGCCCGCAATGGCGATGCCGCCGATCACGCAGGCGGCGACAACATCAAGCTCGAACCCCAGTGCGATATCGACATAGGCCACAGCATAACGGGCGACCCAGAGATAACCGGTCAGACCGGCCAGGGCACCCGAAATGGTAAAGGCCCAGAACTGCGTGCGGCCGACATTGATGCCCGCATAGACGGCGGCATGGGGATTGCCGCCGACCGCAAAGAATGCGCGGCCCAGCGTGGTGCGGCTGAGGATGAGGGTGAACAGAAGAATGGTCGCAATGGCGATCCACGACAGGACGGGCAGACCCAGGATCATGGCGCGGGGAAAGGCCTTGAACGCCGCGCTCATCTCGTGGCTGTTGACCCATTTGCCATCCGACAGAAGAAATATGGTGCCGCGGAAGATGGTCATGGTGCCAAGCGTGACAACGATGGGCGGAATGCCCAGTTTCCAGACCATGAGGCCGTTGAACATGCCAAGTGTCGTGCCAAGGCCAATGGCGACAGTGATCGTGAAAATCAGAGGCAGGCCGGGCGCGGCGACGTTCATCATGGCCACGACCATGCCGGTCAGTGCAAGGTTGGCCGCGACCGACAGATCGATGCAGCGCGTCAGGATCACGATCATCTGGCCGATGGCAAGGATGATGAGGGGGGCGGTGTCGTTGAACACGTTGGCGAGGTTTGCAGGGGCGATAAAGCCCGCGAATCTGATGGCGATCAGCGCAAGCAGCAACAGGATGGCCCCGGCAAGGATGGCCTCGCGCGCGCGGAGGAAGGTCTTGATCATGCGGCGGCCCCGATCCCTGCGGCGTGGCGGACCAGCGTCTCGGGCGTCATGCCGTCGCCTGCGACCTCGGCCACGATGCGGCCTTCGCGCATCACGATCACGCGGTCGGACATGCCCAGCACTTCGGGGATTTCCGAACTGACCATGATGATGGCCAGCCCCTGGGCCGCGAGCTCGGCCATGAAGGCATGCACGGCAGCTTTGGATCCGATGTCGATGCCCTTTGTCGGCTCATCCAGAATGATGACGCGGGGCTGTGTCGCCAGCCATTTGGCGATGACCACCTTTTGCTGGTTGCCCCCCGACAGGTTGCCGACGGGCGTATCGAGAGAGGCCGCGCGCAGATCAAGCCGGGTGGTGTAGTCGCGGGCCAGTTCGAATTCGCGGGCAAGCCGCAGAAACCCGTGCCGCGAGGTGCGGTGCAACGACGGGATGGTGATGTTCTGAAAGATCGGCAGGGCCATGATCGCGCCCTGCCTGCCGCGGTCTTCGGGGACATAGACGATGCCATTGGCGACCGCATCCGCAGGCGACCGGATGACTGTCACCGCACCGTCGATTCGCGTCACACCCTTGGCAGGCCGTGTGATGCCGAACAGCGATTGCATGAATTCCGACCGTCCCGCCCCGACAAGGCCGTAAAAGCCCAGGATTTCGCCCTGGTGCAGGGTAAAGTTGATCCCTTCAAACTCGGTCGGATGATCGTAGCCCACGACCTTCAGCACTTCACGGCCCGTCTTGTGCCCGCGTTTGGGAAAGATCTGATCCACCGCACGCCCGACCATCATCTGCACCAGCGCATCCGGCGTCACATCGGTGATGGCACCTGCCCCAACAAACTGCCCGTCGCGAAAGACGGTGTAGTGATCGGCGATGCGAAAAATCTCATCAAACTTGTGACTGATGAACAGGATCGCCTTGCCTTGGGCTTTCAGCTTTTCGACCAAAGCGTAAAGTTCGGTGATTTCCTTGTGCGACAACGCTGCGGTCGGCTCATCCATGATGACGATGCGGGCGTCAATCGACAGGGCACGCGCGATCGCCACCAGATGTTTGCTGGCGATACCAAGGTCGCGCAGGCGGGTGTCCGGGTCAATCGCGGCCTCGATCCCGTGCAGGATTGCGGCAGCTTTTCTGACCATTTCAGCGGTATCGATCAGGCCGAAACGCCCGCGCGGGGCATGGCCCAGAAAGATATTCTCGGCCACGGTCAATTCATCGAACAGCACCGTTTCCTGATGAATGGCCGTGATCCCTGCGTCGGCGGCGGCCTTGGCATTGGGGAAAGTGACCGCTGCGCCATCAAGCGTGATCGTGCCGCCGTCAGGCTGATAAATCCCGGTCAGGATTTTGACGACCGTTGATTTCCCGGCACCATTTTCGCCCACAAGGGCCGTCACCTGACCGGGGTAAAGCTGTAGCGAAACCTCCGACAGGGCACGCACGCCGGGAAAAACCTTGGTGATGCCATCCAGCGACAGCATGGGTGTCATCGCTGCGGCCGTGGCGGCGGGCTGCATGATCGGGGCATTCCTGAATCCGAAGGAAAAGATTGTGGCGCGGACCGATGGCCAGCCCGCGCCGGGTTTGATCAGAAGATCGACTTGAACTGTTCGATGTTGGACGCGTCATAGGTGAACGGGTCCGACATCGCCGCGGTTCCTGTCTCATCCAGCGTGGCATTGCCGATCCGGCCCATCGGGATTTCCGCGCCCGCTTCGGTCGATGCCCCGTTGTGGATGTTGAAGGCAAGCATCGTCGCGGCATAGCCAAGGTCGATCGGGTTCCAGATCGCAAAGGACTGCGTCGCGCCCGATTCGACGCAACCCGCCATTTCGGACGGCAGCCCAAGGCCGGTCACATTGACCTGCCCGATCTTGCCTGCGTCGGTCACGGCCTGGCAGGCCGCAAGGATGCCCACGGTCGTCGGTGCAATGATGGCTTTGAGGTCAGGATACGTGGTCATCAAGCCTTGGGCCTCGCGGTAAGACTTATCCGACAGATCGTCGCCATAAACGGTCGCCACAAGGTTGATGCCGGGATAGTTGGGCAGCACGGCTTCGGCAGCGGCGATCCAGGCGTTCTGATTGGTGGCGGTGGCTGTGGCCGACAGGATTGCCACATCACCGCCATCGGGCATGTGATCGGCGGCAAGTTTGATGATCGTGTTCCCGATCAACTCGGTCGACGACGGGTTGAGGTGCATCTGACGGCCCGCCTCGGCCACGCCCGAATCCCATGAGATCACCGTGATCCCGCGTTCCATCGCCTTTTGCAGCGCGGGCACAAGGGCATCGGGGTCATTGGCGGAAATGGCAATCGCATCGACGCCTTGGGCGATCAGGCTGTTGATCACCTCGATCTGGCCTTCGGCGGTGGTGTCGGTCGGGCCGGTATAGATGATTTCCACATCACCCAGTTCGGCGGCGGCCTCCTCCGCGCCCTTGGCTGCGGCTTCGAAAAAGCCGATGCCCTGGGCCTTGACCACCAGCGCGATGCGCGTGGTTTCCGCACTGGCACTGGTGGCGGCCATTGCAACGGCGATGGCCGCTGTCGTCAGGATTGTCTTCATCACACGCATGGTTTCCTCCCTGGAATGTCGTGTTATCAAACGGTCGTTCAGGATGCCGCCCCTTCGGATTGGGCGGTTCTTGGGGTTGTCACGATCAGCGTCACATCGGCGGCCTCTAGCATGGCGGCGGCCTTGTCGGGGATACCGTCATCGGTGATCACGGTGTCGATCCGGGTCAGCGGGCACAGCACCAGGGACGACCGGCTGGCAAACTTCGAACTATCGACCAGCACGATCAGCTCATCCGCCTGCCCGATCAGTTTCTGTTCGGCCTGCACCAGCAGCGGATCGCCCTCCATCAGGCCGATCGGGGCCAGGCCATGCGCGCCCATGAACATGCGTTTGGCATAGACATTGCGTGTCACGTCATTGTCGAAGGGCGACAGGATGATGTTCTGTTCGCGGTAGATCGTGCCACCTGACAGGGTGATAGTGTTTTTGGAATGCTTCAGCAGATGTTCGGCAATGGGAAATGAATTGGTGAACACCTGCAGGCGGCGGTTGGCCAGCGGATGCACCATCTGAAACGTCGTCGTGCCGCCATTGATGATGATCGAATCGCCATCTTCGCACAGTTCCACGGCGGCGCGGGCGATGGCCTGCTTCTGGGCGGCATTGATCGCCTCATTCACCGCATAGGGGCGGCCCGCCAGCCCGACAAACTGCGGTGGATGCAGCGATTCGATCCCGCCACGCACCCGGCGTAGGCGTTTTTGCATATGCAGGGTTGCCGTGTCGCGGCGGATGGTCGCCTCGGACGCGCCGGTCAGATTGCACAGATCGGTCACCGTCATCATCGGGCGGTCCTGCACCGCGGACAGAATGATGCGATGGCGTTCCTTTTCATGCATGCGGCAGTCCCCCTTGGCGTCAACGATGTGACCGGATTCGGATTCTGTCAAACGAAAAAAATCAATTCCGATCATGCTGCAGGTGCAAACGATCAGTCTTGATTGTTTATGATTGACTTTTGCGGTCGGTCCGATCAGCAATTGAACCATGCGGCGCTGCGGCTCGCCGTGACTTGGGGGGGAGGACGGCATGTCGACATCAGGGCCCGCGCGGCTGGAAAACCGTTGGGATGACGCACGCGCCCATGGCATGACCGAGGCGGAAAAGCTGCTGTATCGGTCGAACCTGCTGGGGTCCGATAAGCGCATCACCAACTATGGCGGGGGCAACACATCGGCCAAGGTGATGGAAACGGACCCCCTGACAGGTGCGGCGGTCGAGGTTCTGTGGGTCAAAGGGTCGGGCGGGGATGTGGGGTCCATCAGGATGGATGGATTTGCCACGCTTTACATGGACAAGCTGCGGGCGCTGAAGGGCGTCTATCGCGGGGTGGCGTTCGAGGATGAGATGGTGGGGTATCTGCCCCATTGCACGTTCAACCTGAACCCGCGTGCGGCCTCGATTGACACGCCGCTGCATGCCTATGTGCCGCGCAAACATGTCGATCACATGCATCCCGATGCGATCATTGCGATTGCGGCGGCACGGAATTCGCGCGCGCTGACGGCAGAAATTTTTGGCGATGCAATCGGGTGGCTGCCGTGGAAACGCCCGGGGTATGAGCTGGGCCTGTGGCTGGAGAAATACTGTCTGGATCATCCGCAGGCCAAAGGGGTCGTGCTGGAATCGCATGGGCTGTTCACATGGGATGATGATGCCAAGGCCTGCTATGCGCTGACGCTGGAGATCATCCAGAAGGCGATGGATTGGTTTGGCGCCAAGACGGCAGGCGTGCCTGCCTTCGGCGGGCCCGCGTACCGCAGCCTGCCGCCTTCGGAACGCCGCGCCATCGCCGCGCGGCTGATGCCCGCGATCCGGGGGATGGTGTCGGGTCAGCAGCACATGGTCGGGCATTTCGATGACAGTGCTGCGGTGCTGGAGTTCGTGAATGCCAAGGGGATGGCCCCCCTGGCCGCCCTTGGCACATCCTGCCCCGACCATTTCCTGCGCACGAAAATATGCCCGCTGGTGGTGGACTTCGACCCGGCGCACGGCAATGTCGATGCGGTGCTGGCAGGGTTGCCCGCACAGGTGGCGGCCTACCGCGACGGCTATGCGGCCTATTATGACCGCTGCAAGCATCAGGATTCCCCCCC
This sequence comes from Rhodobacterales bacterium, assembly GCA_013298485.1. Taxonomy (GTDB): domain Bacteria; phylum Pseudomonadota; class Alphaproteobacteria; order Rhodobacterales; family Rhodobacteraceae; genus JAAFHS01. Next base: position 257 of record JAAFHS010000125.1, on the reverse strand, counting down.
GCTGCGTGATCCGAACGCGGTGGTCTATCTGGTGCCCGGCGTGGGCATGATGACCTTTGCCAAGGACAAGGCAACCGCGCGCATCTCGGGTGAGTTCTATGTCAATGCGATCAACGTGATGCGCGGGGCGAGTGCGGTATCGGAATACTGCGGCCTGCCCGAGCAGGAGGCGTTCGACATCGAATACTGGCTGCTGGAAGAGGCGAAACTGCAGCGGATGCCAAAACCGAAATCGCTGGCGGGCCGGGTGGCCCTGG
>JAAFHS010000124.1 GCA_013298485.1 Rhodobacterales bacterium | reverse complement strand
CAGGTGGCCCCGGGCAACGAAAACGCCCTGCGCCTGCGCGTCTACGGCACCAAGGCCGGGCTGGAATGGGCGCAGGAAGACCCGAATTACCTGTGGTATACGCCCTTGGGCGAACCCAAACGCCTGATCACGCGTGGCGGCGCGGGCGCAAACGCCGCCGCCGCCCGCGTCACACGCGTGCCACCGGGCCATCCAGAGGGGTACTTGGAAGGTTTCGCCAACATCTACGCCGAAGCCGCCCGCGCGATCATCGCGCGCCGCACCGGGGCCGCACCGGATGCCGACGTCACATTCCCCGGCATCAAGGAAGGGCTGGAAGGGGTGGCTTTTGTCGACGCCTGCGTGCGGTCATCCAAACGCAACGGGGCCTGGGTCGGGCTCGCGTTGTAACGGTTAATCGGGGGCGATGGGCAGAATTGCCCATCCTACGGGTCGTCCGTCGGTAGGATGGGCAATTCTGCCCATCTTTCCTTCAATGGCCCCGCAACCCCGACCGCTCCCGCTGCAGCCACAGCACCGTCAGCAGCAAGGGCGCGTTGTTCACCTCGCCGCTGGTTACCAGCGCCGTCAGCGCATCGAACGGCACCAGATGCCCGCGAATATCCTCCGCCTCGCCCTCCACCCCGAACACACCCTCGATCCCGTCCGGCAGGTCGGTGACAGCGACATAGGAATACAGATATTCCGCCTTCGCCCCCGGCGTCGGGTAATAGCCTGCCACGAACCGCAGATCGGACAGCACAAGCCCCGCCTCCTCCACCGCCTCGCGCCGGGCCGCGGCCTCGGGCGTCTCGCCTGCGTCAATGCGCCCCGCAATCGCCTCCAACAGCCACGGCTGCCGATCGCCGCGCGCAAAAGGCCCCACGCGGAACTGCTCGATCAGCAGCACCCGGTCGCGCACCGGGTCATAGGGCAGCACGGTGACCGCATCGCCCGAAATGAACGTGGCACGATTGACGACAGGACTGTGCGTCCCGTCAAAGCGGCGATAGCGCAGATCATATTCCTCGACGGCGAAGAAATGCGCATAGGGCGTGGTCCGGCGGTCCACCATCACATCGCCGTCCTGCATCGCGTGGCGCAGGGTCGCAGGCCCGCCCGCCGCCGCCCGCAGGGTCGATGCCCCCCGCACCAGCATCGCCGGGTACCGTTTGCGGATGGCCGCCGCCTCGGCCTGCCCGTACAGCGCCATGAAATCATGGGCTGTCGCCGTCGCCACATCACCCCACTGCGCTTGCCAGTCGGCAAACAGCCAATCCTGCCCCGCGCGCCACTGGCCTTCCACGGCGACATAGACCCGCGCCATGGCAGGCGGATCGGCCTGCACCGCCATGTCCCGCGCGGTGCAGGCAAAGCCTGCCGTATAGAAATCGATCCGCGCGATATCCGCCCCCACCAGCCCGCGCACCAGAACCCCTGATGCGGACCGCCCTTGGGCAGGCACGATCAGCGGAAAGCTCTGCCCTTCGGCCTGCGCCACCCGGTGATCCGGCAGATGCGCAGGCTCCACTGCGACATCCCGCCCGATGACGGCGCGCAGCAGCGGCGCATGGCACAACGTTCCAAAAAAGAAGAAATCCGTCCCGGCCTGATCCATCATGGCCAGCGGCGATCGGCCCATTCGGTCGCCATGCCCGCAAGCCCGCCACCCACCAGAATGCTACCGATGATTTCCGGCGAGATCAGCCCCCGTCCGTATTTCAGCATGATGTCGAAGATGGCGAGTACCGCCTCCATCGGCCCGTCATACAGGCCCTTGGTCGATGTCACGACCATCTCATAGATCGAAAACAGCAGCAGCGCGAAGAACACGATGGTCAGCGCCGTGCGGATCCCCGACCCTATCGCATCGCCCATCCCCTTACCCACCAGCCGCCCCATGACGCGCCAGCCGCAGATCAACCCGACCGCCGCACTCCCCGGCACGAGGTAAGTGGTGATCGTGCCGTCCGTGATCCCCTGCTGGTAAAGATCGGCAACGAACAGGGAAAGCGCTGCGAACAGAACGGCAGCGACGAGTTTTGCGGCGGTCGGCATAGGGGCACCTTTATGGACGACGGGTCACAGTGATCTGTGTCACATCGCAGTTACCGCCGCCAAACGTTCCCGCGCAAGAGGTCAGATAAAAGTTCCACATCCGCCGGAACCGGTCATCAAAACCCATTTTGGCCACTTCCGGCCAGCGGTCGTTGAACACCTCATGCCAGCGGCGCAGGGTCTGGCTATAGCTTTGCCCGAACTGGATCGACCCTTTCAGGTGCAGCCCCGCACGCGCAATTTCGGATTTCAGCGCCTTGGGTGAGGGCAGCATCCCGCCCGGAAAGATATATTTCTGAATGAAATCAACGCCCCGCTTGTACACTTCCCAGCGCTTATCCTGCACGGTGATGATCTGCAGCGTCGCATGCCCCCCCGGTTTCAACCGGTCGCGCAGCGTGTTGAAATAGACCGGCCAATAGCGTTCGCCCACCGCCTCGAACATCTCGATCGACGCGATCCCGTCGTAAAGGCCCGTCTCATCGCGGTAATCCTGCATCTTGATTTCCACGCGGTCCGCCAGCCCCGCCTTCGCAATCCGCGCCACCGCATAGTCATGCTGCGCCTGGCTGATCGTCAGGCCCGTGACCCGCAGCCCCCGCTCGCGCGCCGCATATTCCGCAAACCCGCCCCAGCCGCAGCCGATCTCCAGCACATGATCGCCGGGTTTCGCACCCATCTGATCGACCATGCTCGCGTATTTCTGCTCTTGCGCCTTTTCCAGGCTTTCCTGCCCCGTCGTGAACAGCCCCGATGAATAGGTCATCGTGTCATCCAGCCACAACTGATAGAATTCATTCCCCAGATCATAGTGATAGGCGATGTTCTTCCTCGCCTGCATTTTCGAGTTTGACTGCCACCAGAAGCGCAGCTTCTCGAAGGTGCGGATCACCGCCATGCCCGGATAGCCATCATAAACGGCTTCATTGCCCTGATGGATCAGATCCATGAACGCCATCAGGTCGGGCGTCGACCACCAGCCATCCAGATAGGCATCGCAGAACCCCAGATCGCCTTCGCGGATCAGCCGCCCGAACGTGTCCGGATTGTGGATGGTGATTTCCGCCACCGGCCCCGGCTTTGACCCCTCGGCCCGGAACCTGCGCCCGTCGGGCAGCACGAAATCCAGCCGCCCATGCGCCAGCCGTTTGGCCACTTCAAACCCCGTCGCAAAGTAGCGCGGCAGGCCAACCTCGCCCTTTGTTGTCGTCAGAACCGTCATATGCCTCCCCCGAGGGTCTTGTGTCTCTACCGTTACAGATACGTCTATCACGCTCAAGAGTTTCTTGTCCCATAAGCCTTTAACGCCCGGGCGCGGCCTTCCCCAAGGTCAATCAGCGGCGCCGGATAGGGCTTTGCCGGGTCCAGTGCCCATTTGCGCGGCACGGCCTCGAAATAGCCCCGCGCCTCTGCCCCCGGATCACGCGACAACTCCGCGATGAACCGCTTGCGGTACACGGCCCCCGCATCAAATTTCTCGGCCTGCGTGGCCGGATTGAACACCCGAAAATAGGGTGCTGCATCCGGGCCCGACCCCGCCGCCCATTGCCAGCCCATCGCATTCGATGCTGGGTCCCAATCCGTCAGGCAATCGGCAAACCACGCCATGCCCACCCGCCAATCCGTCATCAGATGCTTGGTCAGATAACTCGCCACGATCATTCTGCCCCGGTTGTGCATCGTGCCTGTGACATACATCTCGCGCATCGCCGCATCGACGAACGGCTCGCCCGTCATGCCCTGCCGCCAGCGTTCCGCATCCGCATTGTCGCCGCGCCAGGGAAAGCTGTCCCATTCCGGTTTCCAGTTCCCGGTCGTGATATGCGGTGTGTGATACATCAGATGATAGGCAAACTCGCGCCAGACGATCTCTTTCAGGAATGTCTCCGCCCCCGCCCGCCCCTCATGCAGCGCGCGCATCCCCCCATGCCATACCATGCGCGGCCCGATCTCGCCCAGGGCCAGGTTCTGCGACAGGCCCGATGTGCCCGCCACCGCGCACAGATTGCGCGCCTCCGCATAGTCCTGCACAGCACCTGACAGGAACCAGTCGAGCCGGTCCAGCGCCGCGCCCTCGCCCACCCTCTGCGCGGGGCGCACCACGTCCGCCCCCCGTTGCATCGCCGCCCCCAGATGCCAGCCGGACAGATCATCCGACGCAGGCCACGCCCCAGGGCCGCGCAGCGCCTTTGGGGCTGCCGCAGGCGAGGCCACATCCCGGTCCTTCACCGCGCGCCAATAGGGCGTGTAGACGCGGTAGAACCCGCCTGTCCCCGTCTCAACCGTATGGGGTTCATGCAGCAGATGGCCCGCGTGGCTCACCACCTCCACCGTACCTTTCAGCGCCGCCTTGACGCCCGTATCCCGTGCAATCGCCGCCGGATCATAGAGGCGCGACCAATGCACACCTGCCGCACCCGTATCCGCGATCAACCCCGGCAGCACCGCCAGCGCGACCCCGCGCCGGAACGTCAACCGTGATCCGATCCGCTTCAAATCCGCATCCAGGGCTGCCAGCGACAGGCCCAGCCGCCACTTCGCCGCCGCCCCGATGCTTTCCGTCTCGGGGTCCAGAATAAAGACAGGGATCAGCGGCCGACCCGACGCAACAGCGGCCGCCAGCATCGGATGATCGCCCAACCGCAGGTCGCGGCGAAACCAAAGGATCAGCGGGGCATCAGACATATCCAAGGAAATCTTTCATTTACATAGCCTTACGCGTAAGCCGCCCAATCGGATCACTTTTGCGGCTTCCTCTGTTGCTAACTATCCTGCGGGGGTGAATTGGCCAGCGGCCAAGAGGGGGCGTAAAGCCCCCTTTGTGGTCACGTTTCCGTCACAGCACCGCATCCAGCGCTGCAATCAGCCCCGCCACCTCATCCGCGCTGGTGTAATGGGTCAGGCTCATGCGCAAGACACCCCGGTCCAGATCAACCCCCATCGCCGTCAGGGGCCGCACGCCGTAAAAGTCCCCGCCGCCGCAGTTGAATCCGCGCAGACCCAGCGCGCGCGCCACAGGCTCCGCCGCCCGGTCCAGCGCCACGGCCACGGTGGGCGCACGCGCCTGCGCATCTCGCGGCCCGATCAGCCGCAGGTCGTTGCGCGCCGCCAGATAGTCCAGCAAGGGTGCAACCACCGCCACCTCGGCACTGCGCATCATATCATGCACAGCACGGTTGCGCGCCGCCGCATCGCCCGCAATCCCATGATGCGCCGCCAGATCGTCGATGTAGTCGGCGATCCCCGCGCAGGCCGCGATCTGCGCATGGTCCGGGCCTGCAGGCGTGAACCGCTTGTAAAGCGTGCCCGCATTGAAGAAGTGGCACTGCGCGGGCAACGCCTCGGCCATCGCGCGGGCAATCGTCATGATCCCCTGATGCGGCCCGTAGGTCTTGTAGGCCGAAAACAGATAGACATCGCATCCCAAGGCGGGAATGTCCGGCAGTCCATGCGGCGCATAGCTGACGCCGTCCACCACCGACCACGCCCCTGCCGCCCGCGCCATCGCGCAGATCGCCGCCACATCATTGATCGCCGCCACCACATTCGAACATTGCGGAAAAGCCACCAGCCGCACCTGCCCATCGGCCAGCAGCGCTGCCAGATCGGCGGAGTCCAGCAGCCCTGTCTGCGCATCCACCTGCCATTCGCGCACCTCGACCCCGCTGTCAGCCAGCCTGCGCCACACGCCTGAATTCGCCTCATGGTCCTGATTGGTCACGACGATGGCACCCTTGCTCGCCATCCACTGCCGCATCGCCTGCGCCAGCACATAGGTATTGGCCGAGGTTGAGGGTCCGAAACTCACCTCATCCGCTGCAACCCCCATCATCGCCGCCAACCTGTCGCGCGCCTCGTCCATTTCCGCCCCACCAATCTCGGACGGCGGAAACGGGTGATAGGGCTGCACCTTGCGCTCATGGTAAAACCGCGCAAGGCGGTCCACGACACGGGCACAGGGGTAGGACCCGCCTGCATTCTCAAAATGCGCCTGCCCCGCAAGGGCGGGCGAGGTGAAGGCGGGGAACTGCGCGCGGACGAAGTCAAGATCAAGCATGATTGGGGGCTCCTTTGCGCGCAGTGGTGGCCTTCGCCGCGCGCGGGGTCAAGTACAGTGCGTGCAAGCACGGCACACTGCCAACCATCATTGGCAGTTGCCGGGCAGGCGTAGGCCGGGCTTCAGCCCGGCACACCCCCGGTCACCAAACATTAAGGAAGTGTTAAACTGACCCAATTTCAGAGATTTATATCGTTGATTTCATTGAGTAAAGCCGAAAATTGACAGCCGTCAATTTTCACCCGTTCACATCCACCACGACCCGCCCTTGCACATCGCCTTTCAGGATTGCCGCACCCAGGGCGGGCAGATCGGCCAGCACGGCAGGGCGGATCATCGTCTCCAGCCGGTCCATCGGCAGATCGGCGGCGATCCGGTCCCAGGCGCGCACCCGGTCGGCATGGGGGCGCAGCACGGAATCGATGCCCAAAAGGTTGACCCCGCGCAGCAGGAACGGGATCACGGATGCCGGCAGGTGCGCCCCGCCCGCCAGACCCACCGCCGCGACCGAGGCATTGTACTTCATCTGCCCCAGCACCCGCGCCAGCATCGCCCCGCCCACGGCATCGATGCAGCCCGCCCACATCTCGGATTCCAGCGGTCGCTTCACTGTCTCCGCGATCTCGGCCCGTGGCAGGATGCGCGCGGCACCAAGGTCGCGCAGATAGCTTTCCGTCTCCGGCCGCCCCGTCACCGCCACCACCTGATACCCCAGCTGCGCCAGGATCGCCGTCGCCACCGACCCCACGCCGCCCGCCGCCCCCGTGACCAGCACCTCGCCCTTGTCCGGCGTCAGCCCGTGATCCTCCAGCGCCATCACCGCCAGCATCGACGTCAGCCCCGCCGTGCCCACCGCCATCGCCATGCGCGGCGACAGCGCGGGCGGCAATGGCACCAGCCAATCCGCCCTGACCCGCGCCTTGGTGGCATAGCCGCCCCAATGCGCCTCGCCCACGCGCCAGCCTGTCAGCACCACCTTATCGCCCGGCCTGTAGCGCGCATCCGATGACGCCTCGACCACGCCCGCAAAATCGA
>JAAFHS010000123.1 GCA_013298485.1 Rhodobacterales bacterium | reverse complement strand
ACCAGCGGTTTCAACCCGCGCTTCGCCGCCTCGGCCTCGGACATCACCATCACGGCGGCCGCGCCATCATTCAGGCCGCTGGCATTGGCGGCGGTGACCGAGCCATCCTTCACAAACGCCGGGCGCAGTTTCTGCATCGCATCCATCGTGGCACCATGGCGGATGTATTCGTCCTGATCGACGACCGTATCGCCTTTGCGGGTCTTGACCGTGAAAGCCGCGATTTCACCCTTGAACCTGCCTGCCTTCTGCGCCGCTTCGGCCTTGTTCTGGCTGGACAGGGCAAAGGCATCCTGCATGTCACGCGAAATCTGCCACTGGTTCGCGACATTTTCCGCCGTCTGGCCCATGTGATAGCCGTTGAACGCATCCCAAAGGCCGTCACGGATCATCGTGTCGATGAAATTCATGTCGCCCATCTTTTGCCCGGCGCGCAGGTGGGCGGCGTGCATCGACATGCTCATGCTTTCCTGGCCGCCCGCGATGACGATGGATGCATCGCCCAGTTGCACATGCTGTGCGCCGATGGCCACGGCGCGCAGGCCCGACCCGCAAACCTGATTGATGCCCCAGGCAGAGGATTCTTTTGGCAGGCCAGCGTTGATATGTGCCTGACGCGCGGGGTTCTGGCCCTGACCTGCCGTCAGGACCTGACCCAGGATGGTTTCGCTGATATCCGCCTTGTCGACGCCTGCGCGGGCCACCACGGCCTCGATCACCGCGGCGCCCAGCTCATGCGCGGGGGTATTGGCGAAAGCGCCGTTAAAGCTGCCCACGGCGGTGCGGGCGGCGGAGACGATTACCACGTTTGTCATGATCTGATCCCTTTGGGTGACGACGGCGATGTGATGTCTCACGCCTAAGCGGGATCGGGATCAAAGGCAAGGTTTCGGGCATCACGCCATGCGGCGCGGGGCCTGTTTGAAGGCGGGTTTCACCGTTGGCGCGCCAAAGGCATAGCCTTGCAGGCAGTCGACGCCCATAGCGCGCAGACAATCCGCCTCGGCTGCGGTTTCGACCATCTCGGCCACGGTCAGCATGTGAAAGTGTTTGCCGACGGCGAGCATCGCCTTGACCAGCGCCTGATTGTCGGGGTTTGCCTCGATGCCCCGCGTGAACTCTCCGTCGATCTTGACCATGTCGAAGTCAAACTCGCGGAAGTACCGAAACGCGGTGTAGCCCGCGCCGAAATCGTCGATGGCAAAGGCGATGCCCCGCCCGCCCAGATCGCGCATGAAGCGGATGACCAGTTCGGGAATGGTCATTGCCGAACTTTCGGTGATTTCCAGGATCAGCCGTTCGGCCACGGTGGGCGAGGCGTCCAGACCGCGCAGCAGGGCGCGCATCCAGTCCGGATGCCCGATGGAGCGTGCGGACATGTTGACGGACAGCCGCAGACCCGGATGTTCGGCCAGTGCCGCCAGCCCCATGCGCAGGGCGGCCACGTCAATCTGGCGACCGATTTCATGCGCCTCGACTGCGGGCATGAAATCCTTGGCGGGGATGGCGCGCCCGCCTGTGTCCATCACCCGCATCAGACCTTCGTAAAAGCCGGTGCGCGCGGGATCGGCGGCCATCACGACCGGCTGGTAGGCCAGCGCCAGCCGCCGCTGCTGCAGGGCGGTTGTCACCATTTGCAGGGTCTGCTGATCGGCCGCCGAAATCGCGATGGCCAGGGGATTGCTTTTGCCCAACCGGGCTGCCTGCTGATCACCGTGCATCACTTTCCCCATGTTCCCGCCCGATAGACAGGATGGGGGCAGGGGGGTAAACGGGTGATGAAATTTCGCATTTGGCGCGAATGCAATCTAGTCGGGGGCGGGCATGGATCAGGGGGCGGGGCGGTGTCCGTGGTGCGGCGATGATCCGCTTTACGTCCATTACCACGACACCGATTGGGGTGTGCCCGAATACGACAGCCGGGCGCTGTGGGAAAAGCTGATCCTTGATGGATTTCAGGCGGGGCTGAGCTGGATCACCATCCTGCGCAAGCGCGAGTCGTTCCGTGCGGCATTCGAAGGGTTCCACCCTGAAGTGATTGCCGGGTGGGGCGAGGCGGAGGTTACGCGCCTGCTGGCCGATCCCGGCATCGTGCGGCACCGGGGCAAGATCGCGGGGACGATCACATCGGCGCAAGCCTATCTGCGGATCCAGAAGACAGAGCCGTTTGCGGATTACATCTGGCGGTTCGTGGGCGGCGTGCCGATCCAGAACCGGCTGCGCAGCATGGCAGAGGTGCAGGCGGCGACCGATATCTCGACGGCGATGTCAAAGCAGCTGAAGAAGGACGGATTCAATTTCTGCGGCCCGACGATTGTCTATGCGTTCATGCAGGCCTGCGGGCTGGTGAATGATCATCTGGTGACCTGCCCGCAACATGCCGTCGTGGGGGCGATGCGACGGGAAAATTGACGGCTGTCAATTTCAAAGATTTATATTATATATCAAAATGTTGATATATTTTTTCGGGCCTGTTTTAAGGTCTTGTTAACGCTTTGCGGGCGTGCAGCCCCGATGGGCAGATTGCCCGTCCCAGAACGGGATGAGGCTTTGGGGAAACGCGGCTGTGCCCGTCTTGGCAGATTTGTCCGTCAACACAGTTGCCGCCCCTTGGCAGGCGCGAAACCGCGCCCGGCCAGGCAGTCGCGGGCAGATTGGAGAGAATTGTCTGCTGCCCCACATCCCTTGCCCAACGCCTTACGGCTTATGGGCAATGAAACCGATGGAACGTCCACTGGACGTTCCATCAGGCGGTTTCAAAGGCACTGTGGCCAAACAGGGCGCGGTTTGGTTCAATCAAACCCTCTCCCGTCCTACGCCAGCCCCAGGATCGCCCGGGCCTGTTGCCATGTGGCGACGGGGCGGTTGTAGCGGGCGCAGAGATCGGTCGCGCGGGTCACGAGGGCGGCGTTGGACGGGGCCAGCCTGTCGCGGTCAATGCGCACGTTGTCTTCCAGGCCCGTGCGGGTATGGCCGCCCTTGGCGATGGACCATTCGTTGATCGTGTACTGCGCGGCCCCGATGCCTGCCGCACACCACTGCGCATCCGGCGCAAGGCGGGCCAGCGTTTCGATGTAGAAATCAAAGATCCGCTCATCCGCAGGCATCGCATTTTTTACACCCATCACGAACTGCACGTAAAGCGGGCCCTTCAGGCGGCCATCCCGCGCCATCGCGGCGGCCTGCACGATGTGGGACAGATCAAACGCCTCCACCTCGGGCTTCACATTGTATGTCAGCATCTCGGACGCCAGCCAGTCCACCAGATCGGGCGGGTTTTCATAGACGCGGGTGGGAAAGTTGTTCGACCCCACGGTCAGACTGGCCATGTCGGGGCGCAGGGGCAGCATGCCGCCCCGTTCCTGCCCCGCACCTGACCGCCCGCCCGTCGAAAATTGCACGATCATGCCCGGGCAATGTTTGCGCAACCCTTCCATCAGCGCCGCAAAACGGGCGGGGTCGGATGTGGGGCGCCCCTCACCATCGCGCACATGGCAATGCGCGATGGTGGCCCCGGCCTCGAACGCCGCATGGGTCGATTCGATCTGTTCGGCAATGGTGATCGGCACCGCCGGATTGTTCGCCTTGGTCGGCAGTGACCCGGTGATCGCGACGCAGATGATGCAGGGTGTGGTCATGCGGCCCTTGCCAGGGTGAAATCCCAATCCAGCGCCCAGCCGCCATCCACTTTGCGGAAATCGCCGATCAGCGTTTCTTTGACGCCAAAGACGGCGTCCATTTCCAGATAGGGGCAATCGGGCGGGAAGACATGGGTGATGACATCTTCATACCCTGGGGCCTTGACGATGAAGTGGATATGGGCCGCGCGGTTCGGCCCGCGTTTCATGGCGCGCAGCAACTGGCCCACGGGACCATCGAACGGGATGGGATAGTAGCGCGGCTTGGCCGTCTGGAACCAGTATGCGCCGGCGTCATCGGTGGTAAAGACGCCGCGCAGGTTCATGTCGGGCTGGATGCCCTTTTGCTGCACATCATAAAAGCCTTCATCATTGGTCTGCCAGGCATCCACCGTGGCCCCGGCAACCGGGTTGCCATCCGTATCCAGAACCCGGCCCCGGATCGACAGAGGTTCGCCCTTGCCATCGAGACAGATATTGAAGCCGTTTGGGCGGTGCGGCGGGTTTTCGACATAGAAAGGGCCAAGGATGGTGTTTTCGGTCGCACCATCCCCGTGCGAGTGGTTGATCGCATCGATCAGCATGGTGACGCCGAGCGTGTCGGACAGCAGGATGTATTCCTGCCGCCAATCGGTGCACATATGCCCGGTTTCCGTCAGGAACTTGATCGCCGTCAGCCATTCGGCATGGGTGGGGCGGACCTCTTTGACAAAGGCATGCAGATGTCTGACGGCGGATGTCATCACCTGGGCCAGGCGCGCATCGGTATCAGGCCCCATCCGTGCCAGGACGACGTCGGCCGAGGTGTCTTCCTCAAAGTAGGGGTACTTGGTCCAGGGGCGTTTCAGGTTGGTCATGTCATTTCCCCAGTATGGTGGTCAGGACGCGGTTCAGTGCGGCGGCAGGATCAGCCACCATGTCGGGGCTGCGCCAGCAGACGTGGTGATCGGGGCGGATCAGCAGGCAGCCCGCATCGGCAATTTCGGACGCGCGGGCCCAGTCGCCCGAGGGATCGTTGACGGGACGGCGCGGACCGATGACATGGGTGCGGATCGGAATGCCCATGGCGCGGGCGGCGTCCACCCAGGCCTCGCCGCCGATGCCGGTCAGCAGCGTGAACTGCCCGCGCCCGCACAGATCAAGCGTTGACAGGCGGTTGCCGTCCTTGTCGTAGACCCAAGTATGCGGCAGGCGCGCGCCGGGCCAGGTGGTGGGCGCATAGTGCAGTTCGGCATCGCGGGCAAAGGCCGGTTCGGCCTGCCCGTCGGTGACAATGGCGGCAGAGCGGTAGCGTTGGTTCATCTCGACCCCGTGGGCGTCGAATTCGTACTTCTTATGGGCGATGGCCTGCCGCAGGGCCGCGCGCTGCGCGGTGGCGGCGGGTGTGGTGTCGCAGCGCCCGTCCATGTTGGCCTGAATGCGGTCGTGATCAAAGCTGCCGTCCATTCCAAGGGCGGCAAAGATCGGGCCGAATTCGGGGATCGACTTGTTGGCGCGGGTGACGATCTGTTTGGCGATGGGCGCGCGTTCGGCGGAATAGCTGTCAAGAAGGGCAGGGCCTGCTTCACCTTTCAGCACCATCGACAGCTTCCATGCCAGGTTGAAGGCATCCTGAATTGAGGTATTCGAACCCAGGCCGTTCGAGGGCGGATGCCGGTGGGCGGCATCGCCCATCACGAAGACGCGGCCGTTCTGCATGTGGGTGGCATAGACGTTATTCACAGTCCAATAGCTGATGGCGGTCAGGTCGATGGCGATGTCGGGGTCGCCCACCAGCTGACGGATGATACCCTTGGCCTGATCCTCGGTCAGTTCGGGGCGGGGCTGGCTGATGTCATAGCCCCAGCTGATCAGCCATTCATTCCAGGGTCTGACCATGCGCACGACGCCCATGCCGATGCCGCCGACGTTCGATCCGGGCTGCATGACCCAGTACAGGACGGACGGGCGGTGCGCGACATAGCGCGACAGATCCATGCGGCACAGCAGGTTGATCGATCCGCCGATCCCCATCTGCCCCTCCAGCGGGATGCCCGCATGTTCGGCAACAAGGGAATTGCCGCCATCCGCCCCCACCAGATATTGCGCGCGCACGGTCAGGTCATGCCCGGTCAGGCGGTCGCGCAGCGTGGCTGTCACGCCGTCGGCATCCTGGACATGGGACAGGTATTCGCAACTCATCCGGCCTTGCGCCCCGCGCGCGCAGGCGGTCTTGAACAGCAGCGGTTCCATGAAGGTCTGGGGCAGATCGTTCATCGCGCAGGGCGATGACAGCGCGTGTTCGGCGGCGGATTCGGGGGCGGTGCCCCAGGTGGCAAGCCGCCCCAGTTCCTCGCCCGCAATCGAGGTGCAGAAGATGTTGTTGCCCATCAGCTCTTTCGGGGTCGCGTGCAGATAGGCCTCATGCTCCACCTCTGCCCCCAGATCGCGCAGGACCTCCATCGTGCGCTGGTTGGTGATATGGGCGCGGGGGGAATTGGCGAGCCAGCGGTAGCGGTTCACCACCATCACGTCGACACCGTAGGATGCCAGCAAGGCGGCGGTGGCGCTGCCTGCGGGGCCTGTGCCGATCACCAGCACCTGTGTCGTGATATCTGCCATCATTTCCCTCCCTCAAGGTCAAGCCCGACCAGCCTGCGCTGGACGGGGAACAGTTGCAGGCCCGTCCGGTCGGACAGAAGGCCCCAGAGCCCGCGCGGGGCGAACAGCATGACGGCGAGGGCGATCAGGCCAAGGGTCATGAGATACCATGATCCGTAATCGGCCAGCAGCGTCTGCAGCGCGTAGAACACAATGATGCCGACAATCGGCCCTTCGATCCGCCCGATGCCGCCGATGACGACGATGAAGATGACATAGGCGGTCCAGTCGGTGACGCTGAACGCGGCATCGGGCGAGATGCGGGCGGTCTGGACATAGATCAGCGCGCCGACAAGGCCGGTCATGAAGCCCGCGATCAGGAAGACCGCCCATTTGATGCGGCGGGCATCGACGCCAACGGAGCGCGCGGCCTCGGTATTGTCACGCACGGCGGCGAGGGCAAGGCCCATGCGGTTGCGGAGCAGGGCATAGATCGCGGCGATGGTGATGACGGCAAGCGCGAGGGCAAGCCAGTAGGCGAGGATATCGCGGGCGGCGGCGGCGCGCACATCGAACAGGGTGCGGATCAGATCAACGCCCATCACATCCGACGTCGCCTCACGCGGCAGCGATGTGCCGGTGCCGCCGCCAAGGGTTTTCCACTGCGCGACCATCAGGCGCGTCACCTCGGCGATCACCCAGGTGCCGATGGCGAAATAGGCACCCGCCAGCCGGAAGGCGAAGAAGGCGGTGGGAATAGCCAGGGCCAGGGCGGCAAGACCCCCCAACAGGATGGCCGGCACCGGGTCCCAGCCCCACAGGATGACACCCGCGAACATCGCATAGGCGCCGATGCCGACAAAGGCCTGCTGGCCGACGCTGACAAGGCCGCCATAGCCCGCAAGTAGGTTCCACAGCTGGGCAAGGGTCAG
>JAAFHS010000121.1 GCA_013298485.1 Rhodobacterales bacterium | reverse complement strand
TCACGATTTCTATGCTGAAACCAACCGGGTTGCGCGGGCGCTGGATGCGACGCGGCCGACGGGCGGAGTGCGTTACATCAGCGAAAGTGAGCTGCTGGAAGACGTCTATACGATGAATGATTTCATCCTTGGCAACGAAGAGCTGGGCGGAAACCGCCCGCGCACGCCCTTGCGACCGCAGCAGGAAGTCACCGGGCTTGACCGCGTGGTGCCCTATATGATCACCGAATTCGGCGGCCATATGTACCCGACCAAAAGCCACGATCAGGAACAGCGGCAGGCCGAGCATGTCTTGCGCCACCTTGAGGTGCTGAATGCGATGTACGGCGACCCGCAGATTGCCGGGGCCATCGGCTGGTGCGCCTTTGACTACAACACCCACAAGGACTTTGGCTCGGGGGACCGGCTGTGCCACCATGGTGTGATGGATATGTTCCGCGAGCCAAAGTTTGCGGCATCGGTCTATGCCAGCCAAGGCGATCCGGCCGAGGGCGTGGTGCTGACCCCTGTAACCTTCTGGGCGCGGGGCGAGCGCAACATCGGCGGCGTGCTGCCGCTGATCGTGCTGACCAACTGTGACGAGGTGGAGCTGCGCTATGGTCAGTTTGCCCCCAAACGCATCCCTGCCGCCCGCGACCGGTTCCCGCATCTGCCCTATGCGCCGGTGATCGTTGATTCGAGCAACTTCACCAAAGAAGAGCTGGGTCACTGGGGCATGACATGGGAACCGGTAACGATCACCGGCTATATCAATGGCAAGCCGGTGGCCGAGACGCAGTTCGTCTGCGATGCGGTGCCGACGACGCTGCAAGTGGTGGCCGATGCGACGCGGATCGGTCGCAACGATGCGGTGCGGGTGATGGTCCGGATGCTGGATCAGGCCGGGCACAAGCTGCCCTTCTATCCTGAACCGGTGACGATCGAGGTATCAGGCCCGGCCAGCCGTCTGGGTCCGGCTTGTGTGCCATTGCGGGCGGGGTCCACCGGGTTCTGGGTGCAGGCCACGGGCGCGGGGCCGATCGAGGTGAAGGTACATTGTGACCGTCTGGGTGTGACGTCCATCCACCTGACAGCCGAATAGGGGGCATCGGATGACCGGGTTGAAACTGCGTGGGGTGCGGAAGTCTTACAGCGCTGTCGAGGTGATCAAGGGCGTTGACCTGGACATAGCACCCGGAGAATTCGTGGTCTTTGTCGGGCCTTCGGGTTGCGGCAAATCAACGTTGCTGCGGATGATTGCCGGGCTGGAAGAAATCAGCGGTGGCGATCTGTTCATCGGTGACAAACGGATGAATGACGTGGACCCCGCGCAGCGTGGCATTGCCATGGTGTTCCAAAGCTATGCGCTTTACCCGCATATGACGGTGCGCGAAAACATGGGGTTTGCGCTGCGCTTTGCCAAAAAGCCAAAGGATGAAATCGCGCAGGCGGTGAACGAGGCGGCGCGGATTCTGGAATTGGGGCCGCTGCTGGACCGCCGCCCCAAGGATCTGTCTGGCGGACAACGCCAGCGTGTGGCCATTGGCCGCGCGATTGTGCGTCATCCCGATGTGTTCCTGTTCGATGAACCCCTGTCCAATCTGGACGCCGAATTGCGCGTCCATATGCGGATCGAAGTGGCGCGGCTGCACAAGGAGCTGGCCACGACCATCATCTATGTGACCCATGATCAGGTCGAGGCGATGACACTGGCCGACAAGATCGTGGTGATGCGGGCGGGTGTGGTTGAACAGGTCGGCTCGCCTTTGGCGCTGTATGATGATCCCGACAACCTGTTTGTGGCGGGCTTTATCGGCAGCCCGAAGATGAACTTTCTGGCTGGTGTGGTCGAGCAGGACACGGTGCGTCTGCCCGAGTTTGGCAACCAGTCGATCCCTTTGGGTCACCTGACCCACCCACCGGCGCAGGGCAGCGAGGTGACAGTGGGCATCCGACCTGAAAGCTTCAAACGAGGCGGCGATGCCGGGTTGGAACTGACCATCGAGATTGTCGAACATCTGGGCAATGAAAGCTTTGCCTATGCGCGCCAATCCGGTGGCCAGATGCTGACGCTTGCGACTGAGAACGGCCGCAGCCTGCAGCCCGGTCAACGGATCGCCGCGCGGTTCAACCCCGCGCAGATCATGGTTTTTGACAAGTCGGGTCAGCGTATCCGCTAGGTGTGAGTTCTCAGGAGGTTGTTCACCCGAAGCGGGGTTAGGCTGCAATCGCCAAACTCCAGCCGAGGACTCCGCAGGATGAACAACCCACACAAAGGTGCCCGTCTTACCGTCTACAGTCGAGAGCAGATCGTCGCCCGTATTCAGGCTGGCACGAAGAGCGCCGAGGTGGCCGCCGCCTTCGGTGTTTCCCTCCGCACGGTGCGCAAGTGGCTGGCGCGGTTCCGTGCGGGCGGGCAAGCGGCGCTCTCCAACCGCGCAAGCGCGCCCGCCCGCGTGGCGCGACGCCTGCCGGATCGCCTGGTCGCGCTGGCCCTGCACCTGCGGCGGAGCCTGCGGCTGACAGGGGCGGAGATCGCGCGCAAGCTGGGCCTTGCCCGCTCGACCGTGGCGCGCTGGCTGGCGCGGGCGGGGATGGGGCGGCTGGCCCGGCTCGACCCGCCCGAACCCGTGCGGCGCTACCAGCGCGCCCGGCCGGGCGAACTCATCCATCTGGACATCAAGAAACTGGGCCGCTTCGACCGGCCCGGCCACCGCGTCACCGGAACGCGGAGGGGCTGCCGCAACCGTGGCGCGGGCTGGGATTTCGTCCATGTCGCGGTCGATGACACGACGCGGCTGGCCTATGTCGAGGTGCTGGGCGACGAGCGCCGCGACACCACCACCGCTTTCCTGCTGCGCGCCCTGCGCTGGTTCCGTGCGCGTCGCATCCGCGCCGAGCGCGTGATGACCGACAACGGGTCGGCCTATCGTTCCCGCCGCTTCGCCAAGGCGCTGCGGCTTCTGGGCATCCGCCACATCTTCACCAGACCCTACACGCCGAAGACCAACGGCAAGGCGGAAAGGTTCATCCAGACCCTCCTGCGGGAATGGGCCTACGGCCTGCACCATCCAACATCAGCAGCGCGAAACGCCGACCTCACGCGCTGGCTTGACTGGTTCAACCAGTCACGACCACATTCTGCACTGGGCGGCCTCCCGCCAATCGCAAGGCTGAACAACCTCCTGAGAAACCACAGCTAGGCCAAAGCAAAGCGAAGGGGCTGTCCCGTCGCAAAATGACATGAACAAAAGGGTTTTCGGATGAAAACGACAGGCTGGGGCATCATTGGTCCGGGTGCGATTGCACAGAATTTTGCAGATGGTCTGGCCGAGGCACCGTCAGGCCGCCTTGTGGCGATTGCCAGCCGGAACCCGGCCCGGCGTGCCGATCTGGTGGCCGATCCGGGGGTGGACGCGGTCTATATCTCGACCCCGCATCCTTTCCATGCCGAACACGCTTTGCTGGCATTGCGCGCGGGCAAGCCGGTGCTGGTGGAAAAGCCTGCCGGGTTGACGGCGGCACAGGTGGCCGCCGTGGCCGATGTGGCCGCGCGGGCGGGATTGCTGTTTGCCGAAGCCTATATGTACCGGTGCCACCCGCAGATTGCCCGTCTGCTGGAGATTTTGAAAAGCGGTGAGATCGGCACCCCGCGCCATATCCGCGCGCAGTTCGGCTTTAACGCCGGGTTCAATCCGGCCTCGCGGCTTTATGACCGCGCGCTGGGTGGGGGCGGCATCATGGATGTGGGCGGCTATCCGGTGTCGCTTGCCCGGCTGGTGGCAGGGGCGGCGGTGGGTCGCGCCTTTGCCGATCCGGTGACGGTGAAGGGCAGTGGCATTGTCGGGCAGTCCGGCGTGGACGAAGTGGCCTATGGCCTGTTGGGCTTTGCGGGTGGGTTCACCGCCGAAGTCGCCTGTGCCATCGCCCGCACCATGGACAACCGGGCCGTGATCGAGGGTGACAAGGGGCGGATCGAACTGGTCGACCCTTGGGTGCCGGGCCGCAATGCCGGGCCATCGGACGCCACGATTTCTGTGACCGTGGGCGGGGAAACCCGGGTTGAGGTTCTGCGCAGCCCGCAGCATCTGTTCGCCTTCGAGGCCGAACTGTTCAGCCGCACGATTGCCGAGGGCGCGACAGAGGCGCCGTTCCCGGCCTTGTCGCCCGCCGACAGCCTTGGCAATGCGGTGGTGCTGGATCGGTGGCGGGCCGAACTGGGCTATGTGAACATCGCAGAAGATCCCAAGGCCAACCGCGCCTTGCCTTCGGTGATGCCCGCAGGGTTGCCGCAGGTGCCGAAGGCCCGGATCGAAGGCGTTGATCTGCCGGTCAGCCGCCTTGTGATGGGATGCGACAACAAGAACGACATCGGCGCGGGGGCCGTGGTTTGGGATGCGTGGATAGAGGCCGGGGGCAACGCCTTTGACACCGGCTTTGTCTATGGCGGCGGCGCGCATGAGACGGTGCTGGGCCAGTGGATCGCCAATCGTGGCGTGGCCAAAGATGTGGTGGTGATCGCCAAAGGTGCGCACACGCCTTATTGCACCCCGCGCAGCATCGGCGCGCAGCTTGACATTTCGCTGTCGCGTCTGGGGCTGGATTTCGCACCCATCTACATCATGCACCGCGACAATCCGGCGGTGCCGGTGGGCGAGTTTGTCGAGGCGCTGAATGCGTTGCATGTGGCGGGCAAGATCGGCATCTTTGGCGGTTCCAACTGGTCTGTGGCGCGGTTGGCCGAGGCGAATGCCTATGCTGCGGCGCACGGGTTGCAGCCGATGCGGGTTCTGAACAACAACCTGTCGCTTGCGGTGATGGAGCGCCCGGTCTGGGCCGGTTGCGTCACGTCGAACAATGCCGAGACGCTGCAATTCCTGCGTCAGAGCGGCACCACGCACCTGAGCTGGTCGTCGCAGGCGCGGGGGTATTTTCTGCCGGAACCGTTGCGCGCGCGCTTGCCCGCCGATGTTGGCCCCGAGGAATGCTTTGGCAGCCCCGCCAACGCCGAGCGGCGGCGGCGTGCCGAAGCCTTGGCGGTGAAATACGGGGTCAGCGCCCATAACATCGCGACGGCCTGGGTTTTGGCGCAAGAGTTCCCGTCCTTTGCCCTGATCGGACCGCGCAGCGCCGATGAAATCGCGACCACTCTGCCCGCATTCGGTTTCGATCTGACATCGGACGAGGTGGGCTGGCTTAATCTGGAAAGCGGGCAGGGGCCGGCATAGCGCCGTCGTCACTGCGCAGACTGGCACCTTCGCCATGGGCTTGGCTTATGGCGAAGGGGCGCGTCGCGTCCATTTGCAGGCGGGCAGCGCCCATATTGCCGTGGCCTATCGGGCGATGCGGCGTTGTCACTTTGGTGCAATGTCAATCTTTGCAGCGCGCGGGCGCGGCTGTCGAACCGGGGTTGGCTTTTCGGATCGCCCTGATGATCGAAAGAACCATCTTGGGGCAAGGCAGATATGACACTGCGGACTTCAAGGCGAATGAAAGTCGCAGTCTGACTGTCAAAGCGGTCTTATCCTGCAAAAGTAGGCGTTTTCCCCCGAAAATCGGCTCTGCCTCAATCTGTGTTGATTTCCACCCAGAAGTGACCCGGGTTTTTCATCGAGAATTGACCCGCCTGAAGGTTATGTTCTGCGTGTTATGCTTGGGTCAAGACATGCGTGGCCTCCCGTTTCGTTTTGGCTACTGCTGAGCTTGCCTTGAAGCGGAAGCTGTCGTTTCCGGTCTCAAGGATGTGGCAGCGGTGGGTGAGACGATCGAGCAAGGCGGTGGTCATCTTGGCGTCGCCAAAGACTGTGGCCCATTCGCTGAAGCTGAGGTTGGTTGTGATCACGACGCTTGTGCGCTCATAGAGCTTGCTCAGCAGATGGAAGAGCAGCGCCCCGCCCGATGCACTGAACGGCAGGTAGCCCAACTCGTCCAGGATCACGAGGTCGAGCTTGGTCATTGCCTCGGCGATCTGCCCGGCCTTGCCTTTGGCCTTTTCCTGCTCAAGGGCGTTGACCAGTTCGATGGTGGAGAAGAAGCGGACCTTGCGGCGATGATGTTCGATGGCTTGAACACCGATGGCCGTTGCAACGTGGGTTTTGCCGGTGCCAGGACCGCCGATCAGGACGACGTTCTGTGCCCCGTCCATGAACTCACAGCGATGCAGCGTCCTGACGGTGGCCTCATTGATCTCACCGGTCGCGAAGTCAAAGCCGGAGAGGTCCTTGTAGGCGGGGAACCGTGCGGACTTCATGTGATAGGCGATGGAACGGACCTCGCGTTCGGCCAATTCGGCCTTCAGCAGTTGCGACAGCATTGGCACGGCAGCCTCAAAGGCTGGAGCGCCCTGTTCGATCAGGTCGGTGACGGCTTGGGACATGCCATGCATCTTCAGGCTGCGCAGCATGATGACGATGGCCGCACTTGCAGGATCATGACGCATGGCGGCCTCCTGCGATCTGGGCACGCAGGCCGTCATAGCGCTCGACATTAGCCTTGGGTTCGTGGCGCAGGATCAGCGCCTGCGGGGTATCAAGGGGCGGCCCGCCAACCACCTTGCCATCGACCAGCCGGTGCAAGAGGTTCAGCACATGTGTCTTGGTGGGCACGCCCGCTGCCAGGGCCATTTCCACCGCAGCCAGCACAGCTTGCTCGTCGTGATGCAAGACCAACGCCAGGACATCGACCATCTCTCTGTCGCCACCAGGCTTGCGCAGCATATGATCTTGCAACTGTCTGAATGCTGGCGGTAATTCGAGGAAAGGGGCCCCGTTGCGCAAGGCCCCGGGCTTGCGCTGAACGACAGCCAGATAGTGCCGCCAATCATAGATCGTCTGCGGTGGCAGCTTGTGGCTGCGCTGGATCACGCGGACATGTTCGCACAGGATGTTGCCCTCAGCCGCCACAACCAGCCGATCCGGATAGACCCGAAGGCTGACAGGGCGATTGGCAAAGGACGCCGGAACGCTGTAGCGATTGCGTTCGAAGCTGATCAGGCATGTGGGCGAGACACGTTTGCTGTGCTCGACAAAACCGTCAAAAACAGGCGGCAACTGCATCAGGCTTGCCCGCTCTTCGGCCCAGACATCTGCCACGCTGCCAGGTAGTGCGCCATGAGGGATCTCGTGCCACAATTCCATGCAGCGCCGTTCCAGCCATACATTCAGTGCCGCAAGATC
>JAAFHS010000122.1 GCA_013298485.1 Rhodobacterales bacterium | reverse complement strand
CCGCGGCCTCGGTATGGCCCGCGCGCACCAGCACGCCCCCGTCGCGCGCGCGCAGCGGGAAGACATGCCCCGGCGTGGCGATATCGGCGGCCCCCTTGGTGGGGTCGATGGCGACCGAGACTGTCCGCGCCCGGTCGGCCGCCGAAATCCCGGTGGTCACCCCTTCGCGCGCCTCGATCGACAATGTAAAGGCGGTCTCATGGCGGCTCGAATTCTTCGGGCTCATCAGCGGCAGGCCCAGTGCCTCGATCCGCGCGGCGGGCAGGGCGAGGCAAATCAGGCCGCGTCCGTGCGTCGCCATGAAGTTGATGGCTTGCGGCGTGCACATCTGCGCGGGGATCACGAGATCGCCCTCGTTCTCGCGATCCTCGTGATCAACGAGGATGAACATGCGGCCATTGCGGGCATCCTCGATGATTTCTTCGACCGAAGAAATCGCGTCGGAATATTCGGTTTTTCCGTTGGTCATGGCAGCCGCCCCAGATGTTTGCAGCCTCATATCGCGCAGCACCGGGATTTGCCAGAGGTCGGGCCCACACAAGGTGTGGAAACGCCGTACTTGCTCTTCCCCGTTGCGCGGGGGTGTATCGCATAAAGCAGGATGATCCGTGATCAAACGGTGCGCACTTATCTTGGCAGATTTGGCACGTGACAAATCTGCCCGCGCCAGCCTGCCCCCGGCAGGCGCGATAACGCGCCCGCCAGTCAGGCGCGGGCAGATTGGATAAGCATGGTCTGCTGCCCCACACCCCTTGCCCAACGGCGTCCCGCCTTATGGGCAATGAAACCGATGGTCCTTCTTTGGAAGGCCCATCAGACGGTTTCAAAGGCAAGGCGCGTGAGGTGATGTCGCCTTGTTTCCGCCAAGCGGCATCCAACCTTAACAAAATGTTAAAATAACCCGATTTCAAAACATTATCCATATGTTTTATATGGATAATGTCGAAAATTGACAGCCGTCAATTTTTCCTCAGACCCCCACGAAATACCGCTCTGCCGCGAGGTACCCCGCCAGCCGTCCGGCGGCACACCAGTCCCGCTCCAGCCCGTGATCGCCGATCAAAATCACCCGGTCCCCCGGAATCCCAGGGATCGCCGCCCGGATCATGCGCGCCTGATCGCCAAAGGCCGCCAGCCACCCCGGTGCCGCATGGGCGGCGTCCAGCGCCTCCGTCCCCGCCAGCACCATCCCCGGCGTCAGGGGGGCCGTCACCAGCGCGATCCGCCCCGCATCGACCAGGCTTGCGAGCTTTGCCGCCCGGTCCTGCGGCAAGGCCGGCCGCGTCACCGTGACCCGCAGCGCATTGGATGAAAACAGAAACGCCACCACGTCATGCCCCGTGGCGGCCCGGACACCCGCATAGGTCTTGTAATCCAGCCCCAGCTCCTTCGCCCGCCGCACCCGCAGGCGCACCACCTCAATCGGCAGCGTCGGCAGCAGCGCCGCCCGTGCCGTCGTCCAGCAATGCCTGCGCCAGGACAGTCCATCCTCCATTGACGGGCCTTTGTTATGGCCCATGCTCACTGCCCCCACTCCCGCAGCCGTGCGACATAGCGCGCCATCGTATCAATCTCCAGATTGCACATATCGCCCACGGCGACGCTGCCCCATGTCGTCACCGTCTGCGTGTGGGGGATGAAATTCACCCCGAAATCCGTGCCGTCCACCCCGTTTACCGTCAGCGATGTCCCGTTCAGCGCGACCGATCCCTTCGGTGCGATAAACCCCGCCAGCGCATGGGGCGCGCGGAACGTCACGCGCACCGATGCGCCGTCCGGGACTACGGATATCACCTCCGCCAGCCCGTCGACATGGCCCGATACGATATGCCCGCCAAGTTCATCCCCCACTTTCAGCGCGCGTTCCAGATTGACGGGGCTGCCCACGCGCCAGTCGGCCAGATTGGTCTTGCTGACCGTCTCACCCGAGACCTGCACCTCAAACCAGTTGCGCGGGGCGGTCCCCAAGGCCACCACCGTCAGGCACACGCCTTCGCAGGCGATCGACGCCCCGATGTCGATCCGGCCCACGTCATAGCCCGTGCCGATCCTGACGCGCAGATCGCCGTCCTGCACGATCTGCAGTACCGCGCCCACATCCGTGACAATCCCTGTGAACATCCCGCCGCTCCCTTGCCTTGCCCCAGACCTATTCCGCCGGGTGCCATCGGGCAAGAGCGGGTGTTTGCCGCAATTTTGCCACCCGCCTCGCATAAGACACATGTCGTGCTTGTTGCGCGGTCGCTATTCTGCATGGGATACGGCTGTTGTCCCGTGCCCAAAAAAGACCAGATGACCGAACCTGACACCATTCGCACATTCCTGTTCCTGCAAGGGCCCCACGGGCCCTATTTCCACCGCCTGGGCCAGATGCTCGCGGCGGCGGGGGCGGATGTGTGGCGCGTCGGCTTCAACCGCGGTGACCGCGCCTTCTGGCAGACGACCGCCACCTACATCCCCTACCGCGGCATGCCGGATGACTGGCCCGCGACGATTGCCGCCATCCTGCAGGAAAAGGCGGTGACCGACCTTGTCCTTTACGGCGATACCCGGCCGATCCATGCCGCAGCGGTTGCGGCGGCAAAAGCCGCAGGCATTACCGTGCATGTGTTCGAGGAAGGCTACCTGCGCCCCTACTGGATCACCTATGAACGCGGTGGGTCGAACGGCCATTCGCGCCTGATGGACATGTCCGTCGCCGATATGCGCCTTGCATTGGCCAAGGCCGACATGGACCTGCCCGATGCGCCGTCGCACTGGGGCGACATGCGCCAGCACATGTTCTGGGGGGCCTTGTATCACTGGTTCGTGCTGGCGGGCTTCTGGGACTACCGCCATTTCCGCCCGCACCGGCAGATCACCGTGGGGCAGGAGTTCCGGCTTTACCTCAAACGTCTGCTCCTGATGCCGTTTCACCGCTGGCAGCGCATGCTGGCCACCTACCGCATCCGAAATGGTGGCTTTCCCTATCATCTGGTGATCCTGCAACTGGCCCATGATGCGAGTTTTCTGAAACATTCGCCCTTTGCCTCGATGACTGAATTTCTGGCCGTCGTGATGGAGGGCTTCGCCAAAGGCGCGCCGCGCCATCATCATCTGGTGTTCAAGGCCCATCCGCTGGAAGACGGGCGGGTTGCCGTGCTGCGCGAAATCCGCAGGCTCGCGCGTGAGTACGGGGTTGAAAAACGCATCCATTTCGTGCGCGGCGGCAAGCTTGCGCAGCTGCTGAACCACGCGCGCTCGGCCGTCACGGTGAATTCGACGGCTGGCCAGCAGGTCCTGTGGCGCGGACTTCCGCTCAAGGTGTTCGGGGCTGCCGTCTATGCCAAGCCCGAGTTTGTCTCGACGCAGCCCTTGCCGGAATTCTTTGCCCAGGCCAGCCGCCCCGACAGCAAGGCCTACCGCGATTATCGTCATTATCTGCTGGAAACCAGCCAGATTCCGGGTGGTTACTACGCCTCGCGCGGACGGCGTGCCCTGATGCGGCAGGTCGTTGATATGATGCTGGCAGCAGAAGATCCCTACGATTCCCTGATATCGGGGAATGCGGCACCACGGCAACAGTTGCGCCTTGTGACGTGACCGGTGAAATCGGGTTTTGCCAAATCCCTATTCTTCCGTTAGCCTTACAGGCAAAACTTGAGGCAAAACTCCACCAAAGGAGCCCGGGCAGTGAAGAAGTATGTATCGAGGGGGGCGCAAGCCCTGACCCTTGTTGCCATCGTTGGCATGGTCGCGGGCTGTGGCCTGCCAAGGTCAGGTCCCAACAAGCGCGAGATTTTCGCAGGCTCCGTGCTGGAGCAGGGCGATGCCTTTGTGCTGACCGTGAACAGCCGGGTGACGCGCGCCACATCCGTGGTGCCCGCCTTCGGGTTCGGCTCGGACTTCCGCAATGCCGGTGCCTTGGGATCAGATACGCTGAACCCCGGCGATGTGCTGGTCCTGACTGTCTTCGAAAACGTCCGTGATGATCCGCTTCTGGGCAATACCGGGCAGCGGGTGTCGCGGCTGGACGAAGTGCAGGTCGATGGCGAAGGGTTCATCTTCGTGCCCTATGCCGGGCGCATCCGCGCCGCCGGGCAATCGCCCGATGGCCTGCGCCAGGCGATCACCCGCAAGCTTGACACCCAGACGCCTGACCCGCAGGTCACGGTGCAGCGCACCGCAGGTGACGGATCGACGGTATCGGTGTCAGGGGCTGTGACCGGGCAGGGCGTCTATCCTATTGAACGGCCCACCCGGATGCTGACGGCGATGCTGGCCGCTGCGGGCGGCGTGGCCATCGAACCCGAGGCCGCCATCGTGCGCGTGACGCGCGGCGGGCATACCGGCAAGGTCTGGCTGCAGGATCTGTATGAAAATCCGGCACTCGACATCGCCCTGCGCCCGAATGACAAGATCGTCGTCGAACGCGATACGCGCGCCTTTACGATTCTGGGTGCGACCGGCGCGCAGAACCGCGTGCCGTTCGAAACCCAGACCCTGAGCGCGATCGAGGCGATTGCGGTCGCAGGCGGGCTGACCACCACGCTGGCCGATCCGACGGGCGTCTTCGTGTTCCGCAATGAACCGGCCGAGATTGCCAATGCCGTGCTGGGCCGGACTGATCTGACAGGCGATCAGCGCATGATCTATGTGCTGGACCTGACGCAACCCACCGGCATGTTCGAGGCGCGCGACTTCGCGATCCGCGATGGCGATACCGTCTATGTGACCGAAGCGCCCTTCGTGCAGTTCCAGAAAACGCTGTCGGCGATCACGGGTGCCACGGGTGCCGTCGGGTCTGCCGCGTCACTCGGTGGCGGCTAAGCCTGATGGCGGCTGATGATACAATGGCCGCCGGGGGCAGTCCCCGGCGGCTTTTCCATTACAATGCAGGCTTTCTGTGGGACAGGCGGGTGCGGCGCATTCTGACGCTGGCCGGGCATGATCTGCGGCTGGGGCTGCCTGCGCAGGGCGACGGTGTGGTGGTCTGGGGCCGCTCACCCTATGCGGGGCGGGGTGAGAAGGTGGCGGCACGGCGGCATGTGCCCCTGATCCGGCTGGAGGACGCGTTCCTGCGGTCGGTCAAGCCGGGGCGGGCCGGGGATGCGGCCATCGGGCTGATGATCGACGATCTGGGCGTGCATTTCGACAGCCATGCGCCATCGCGGCTGGAGGTGCTGCTGGCCACCCA
The DNA here is from genome assembly GCA_013298485.1 of Rhodobacterales bacterium. GTDB lineage: Bacteria > Pseudomonadota > Alphaproteobacteria > Rhodobacterales > Rhodobacteraceae > JAAFHS01. The sequence continues at coordinate 1,978 of JAAFHS010000122.1, read as the reverse complement.
TCCCTTGGATGATGCGACGCTGATGGCGCGCGCGGCCCTGGGCATCGACCGGTTGCGCGCGGCGGATCTGTCGAAATACAACGTCCATGATCCCGGTCTGGCCCCGCCCGAGGCTGGCTATGTGCTGGTGATCGACCAGACGCGGGGCGATGCGTCGATCCGGCACGGCGGGGCGACGGACGCCAGTTTTGCGGCCCTGCTGCAACTTGCCCTGACCGAAAACCCGCAGGCGCGGATCGTCATCAAGACCCATCCGGAAACCCAAAGCGGCCACCGTGCAGGGCATTTCGGCCCCGCCGATGCGGGCGGGCGCACCACCCTGCTGACGGCACCCGTGTCGCCCTGGCGGCTGCTGGAGGGGGCGGAGGCGGTCTATACCGTCAGTTCGCAACTGGGGTGGGAGGCGGTGCTGGCGGGGCATCGCCCGGTCGTGCTGGGCCAGCCCTGGTATGCGGGCTGGGGGGTGAGCGATGACCGCGCACCGATCCCGCGCCGCGCGCGGGTGCTGACGCCCCGGCAGATGTTCGCCGCCGCGATGATCCTGATGCCCACATGGTACGATCCCTGCCGGGACGCCTTGTGCGCATTTGAGACAGCACTCGACCAGATCGAGGCCGAGCTGCGCACCTTCCGCGAGGACCGCATGGGGCATGTGGCCATGGGCATGCGCCTGTGGAAACGCGGGCGGCTGCAGGCGGTGTTCGGGCGCGAAAAACCGCTGGTGTTTCAGGATGATCCGGACCGGGCTGTGGCATTGGCGCAGGGCAGGGGGCTGCTGGTCTGGGCCGGAAAGGAACCGGCGGGCCTTGCGCATCCGATGATCCGGCGGGTGGAGGATGGGTTCCTGCGCTCGCGCGGCCTTGGCGCGGAACTGGTGCCGCCCCTCAGCCTCGTGACGGACAGCCGGGGCATTTATTATGATCCGACGCGGGAAAGCGATCTGGAACATCTGATCGCGGCCCCGCTGCCGCCCGGCGGGCGGGCGCGGGCCGAACGGCTGATGGCCGCCATCGTCGCAGGCGGGATCAGCAAATACAATCTGGCGGGCGCTGTGCCCGATCTGCCGCCGGGCACCCGCATTCTGGTGCCGGGGCAGGTGGAGGATGACGCGTCAATCCGGCTGGGGGCGGGGGAGGTGCGCACCAACCTTGCGCTGTTGCAGGCGGTGCGTGCGGCCCATCCGGGGGCGGTGATCGTCTACAAGCCGCACCCTGATGTGGAGGCGGGCCTTAGGCCTGGTGTGGTCGGTGATGGCCTGGCGGATGTGGTGGCGCGGGCGGCAGACCCCGTGGCCCTGATCGCGGCCTGTGATGCAGTCTGGACGATGACATCGCTGCTGGGGTTCGAGGCGCTGCTGCGCGGCAAGCCCGTGACCTGCCTTGGCGCGCCGTTCTATGCGGGCTGGGGGCTGACCACCGATCTCGGGCCGGTGCCAGCGCGGCGTGTGGCGCGGGTGGATATCGTGCATCTGGCCCATGCGGCCCTGATCGGCTATCCGCGCTATTATGATCCCGTAGCGCGCAGGCCCTGCCCGGTCGAGGTGGTGGTGGCGCGGCTGGCGGTGGGGGATATCCCGCATCCGGGCCTTGCGATGCGCTGGCTGGCAAAACTGCAGGGACGGTTTGCCGGATATGCGCGGTTCTGGCGGTAGGTCGGGGCAAAAATTGACGGCTGTCAATTTTTGACATTATCCAATGAAATCAATGAAATTTCGGAGTTATCCACAGGGGTTTTAAGACCTTGTTAACTTTGTCTGACTGGATGGGCACCCCCCACCCCAGCCCTCCCCCACAGTGGGGGGAGGGAGGTGGCCCTTACTTGCCCGGCTTCGGCAGGGCCACCACGTTCTGATCGGCCTTGTCGATCAGATCAAGGCCCAGCGTCGGCAGGATATCCCGCAGGTCCGCCTCCAGCCGTTTCATCTGCACCTGGGCCATCCGCTCTTCCGCGTCCACATCCGTTGACCAGCGGCGCAGCT
>JAAFHS010000120.1 GCA_013298485.1 Rhodobacterales bacterium | reverse complement strand
AGGGCCTGCCGGGCACGGGCAGCTTTACCGGGATCGAGGTGATCGGCGGCACCGCCCATGCGGATGTGATCAACGCCTCTGCCGATACGGGCGGCATGTTCCTTGCGGGCAATGCGGGTGATGATGCGATCACGGGCGGCTCTGGTGCCGACAGCCTGTCGGGTGGCGATGGCGCTGACACGCTGCAGGGCGGGGCCGGGGCGGATACGCTGGCGGGCGGCGATGGCGCGGACCGGCTGCAGGGCGGCGATGGCAATGACAGCCTGACGGGCGGGGCCGGGGCGGATGTCTTTGTCGCCGAAATGGCCGGGGATGCCGATCGGATCAGCGATTTTGATCTGACGCTGGTGAATGGCCGCACGCTGGATCAGCTGGATGTCAGCGATCTGCGTAATGCCCGGGAACAGCCTGTCACCTGGCGTGACGTCACCATCGGGCAGGACGCGCAGGGCAATGCCATCCTGACGTTTCCGGGCGGCGAACAACTGGTTCTTGAAGGCATCTCGCCCGCGCAGGTGCAGGGCAAGCAGTCCCTTGCGCGGATCGGGGTTCCCTGCCTTGTCGCGGGCACCCGCGTTCTGACGCCTGCGGGCGATGTCGCGGTGGAACAGCTGCGCCCCGACATGGTGGTCTGCACTCGGGATCAGGGCGATCAGCCCATCCTGTGGGCCGGGGGGCGGCGGATCGGCCATCATCAGCTGTGCGGCACCCCGGCCTTGCGCCCGATCAGGATTGCGCGAGGGGCCTTGGGCAATGATGCCGATCTGTGGCTGTCACCGCAGCACGGCGTGGCCATCGGCGCCTCTTTCGTGCGGGCCGGACATCTGGCCGCGGCCGGACTGCCCGGAATCACCGTCGCACAGGTGCGCCATGTGACCTATCACCATCTGCTGCTGCCCCGGCATGCCGTCCTTCTGACCCATGGGATCGGCACTGAAAGCCTGTATCCCGGTGCCATGGCAGCAGCCGCCCTCGGGCCCGTGGCATGGGCGCAACTTTGCAAACTGATGCCTGCCTTCGCCCGTATCTTCGACGATCCCGACGCCATTGTCGCGGCGTACGGACCACGTGCCTTGCCGCTCATCCCGCGCCGGCAGGCGTTTCGTCTGCTCGGGGCCTATGTTGGCGTAGGCCGAAAAGGCGGATTTCCTGAAAATGCGGCCCGATTCGCAACGATCAGCAGCTAGACTGCCCCGAAGGACGATCATCTTTCCTGCATTTTCAAGGAAAACCCCGTTACACTGACAAGTCAGTTGCATTGCGGCCCGGCATTGGCTTTAGTCGGGACAACAAGAGCGGAACATCCGCCAGCCGGTCAGGGAGACTAGGGTTTGTCACAAGCCGACGCATTCGTCGCATTCGAACATGTGCAGAAAAGCTATGACGGGGTCAGCCTCGTCGTGAAGGATTTGAACCTTTCGATTGCGAAGGGTGAGTTTCTGACGATGCTCGGGCCCTCGGGGTCGGGCAAGACGACCTGCCTGATGATGCTCGCAGGGTTCGAGACCGCCACCCATGGCGAGATCAAGCTGGCAGGCAGGCCGATCAATCAGGTGCCGCCCCACAAGCGCGGCATTGGCATGGTGTTTCAGAACTACGCGCTGTTCCCGCATATGACCGTGGGCGAAAACCTGTCCTTCCCGCTGGAAGTGCGTGGCATGGGCAAGGATGAACGCGAAGCCAAGGTCAAGCGCGCGCTTGACATGGTGCAGATGTTTTCCTTCATCAACCGTCGCCCCAGCCAGTTGTCGGGCGGCCAGCAGCAGCGCATCGCGCTTGCCCGCGCGCTGGTGTTCGACCCGGCCCTCGTGCTGATGGACGAACCGCTTGGCGCACTGGACAAACAGCTGCGCGAACATATGCAGTTCGAAATCAAGCATCTGCACAACAGCCTTGGCATCACCGTCGTCTATGTCACCCACGATCAGGGTGAGGCGCTGACGATGTCGGACCGTGTCGCCGTATTCAACGATGGCCGCATCCAGCAGCTGGCCCCGCCCGCCGACCTGTACGAGCGTCCCGACAACAGCTTTGTCGCCCAGTTCATCGGCGAGAATAACAAGCTGCACGGCACGGTGGAGGAGCTGTCGGGCGACAAGGCGCTGGTCAAGCTCGTGACCGGCGAGGTGATTGATGCAACCCCCGTCAACATCACCGCTGTCGGCCAGAAAACACTTGTTTCCATCCGGCCCGAACGGGTGGAGTTCAAGCCCGAAATGATGCCCCCCGGTGCCCACATGATCGGGGCCGAGGTCATCGAAGTCATCTACATGGGCGATATCCAGCGTGTCCGGCTGCGTGTGGCCGGATCGGATGATTTCGTGATGAAGATGCGCAATACGCTGGGACAAACCCGGCTGTCACCGGGACAGACGATCAAGGTCGGCTGGCATCCGCAGGATGCCCGCGCGCTTGATCCGATGTAGAATGGGGACTGTCCACACCGGACCGCCCCGGCTGCAACCGCAGCCAAGACCATGAAACTGTTCAACTTTGGGAGCTTACGAATGAAAAAACTGCTGATCCTTTCCACGGCGCTGACCGGCGTGGCCTTCGCCGCGCAGGCCGATGTGACCGTGATGTCCTGGGGTGGGGCCTATACCACCAGCCAGGTCGAGGCCTATCACAAGCCCTTCACCGCCGCGACCGGCCAGACCGTCGTTTCGGTGGACAGCGACAACCCCGCGCCACAGGTGAAAACCATGGTCGAGGCCGGCAACGTCACCGTCGATGTGGCCGATGTCGAATATGCCGACGCGATCCGTCTGTGCGATGAAGGCATGCTGGAGCCGATCGATATCTCGGCTTTCCCGGCGGCCCCCGATGGCACGCCCGCCGCTGAAGACTTCCTGCCCGGTGCCGTGACCGACTGCGCCGTGTCGACCATCGTGTTCTCGACCGTCTTCGGTTATGACAGCACCGTGTTCCCCGAAGGCCCGACCTCGATCGCCGATTTCTTTGACCTTGAGAAATTCCCCGGCAAGCGCGGCATGCGCAAAGGCGCGAAAGCCAACCTCGAAATGGCGCTGATGGCCGACGGCGTGCCAGCTGCCGAAGTTTATGCAATGCTGGAGACCGAAGAAGGTGTCGCGCGCGCATTCGCCAAACTCGACACCATCAAATCCGAAGTGATCTGGTGGGAGGCCGGTGCACAGCCGCCGCAACTGCTGGCCGACGGCGAGGTCGCGATGACCACCGCCTATAACGGGCGTCTCTTCTCGGCCATGGCGGCCGACGGCAAGCCCTTCGTCACCGTCTGGGATGGCCAGGTCTATGAGTACGATCTGTTCGTGATCCCGAAGGGTGCCCCGAACCCGGAAGGCGCGCTGGAGTTCATCAAGTTCGCAACCTCCACCCAGGCGCTGGCCGATCAGGCGAAATGGATCAGCTATGGCCCGGCACGTCTGTCGTCCGGCCCGCTGGTTGGTCTTTACAACGACGGCAAGACGGAAATGGGCCCGCATATGCCCACGTCCGAGGCGAACCTGACCAATGCACTCGCATCGTCCTATGAATTTTGGGTCGACCGCGATTCCGAACTGAACGAACAGTTCAACGCATGGCTCGCTGCCAACTGATCTGACAGACGGGCGCGCGGCAAACCGCGCGCCCGTTCTCTTCCATATCGATGTGGTTCCATATGAAGTCGCTGATCCTTGCCCTTGCCCTTGTCCTGACCACTGCAGTGACATCGATGCCCGTGCAGGCGCAGGGCGGTGATCCTGTCGTGAACTTTTCCGATGATGATGCCGCGATGAATGCGGCGATGGCGGGTGCGCAACAAAGCCTGCCGATCTTCATGGATGCACTGAACAATCCCGGCTCCGGGGCCACCGACCTGATCCTGAAGGTCGCGATTGCCACCGATACCGATTATGTCGAACATATCTGGGTCGATCAGATCCGCCCGCTCGGCGATGACAGGTTCGAAGGCCGCTACGCCAATGATCCGGTGGAGTTCAAAGGCAATCAGGGTGATCCCGTCACATTCTCGCAAGCCTCGATTTCGGATTGGAGCTTCATGGAGAACGGTAAGTTTCATGGCAATTACACCACCCGCGTGATGCTGCCGCATTTCGATCCTGACTATGCTACCGCCCTTTCTTCGCTCCTTGCCCCCTTGCCGGAAGTAACCCCGTGACCGATACCAGCGCCCTTCTGACCACCGCCGATGGCCGCCCGCTGCAGCAGGCGCTGGCCATTGCACAGCGCCGTGCAAAGCTGCGCGCCTTCCTGCTGGTCCTGCCGCTGTTGCTGTTCATCCTTGTCACCTTCCTGTGGCCGATCCTGCAGGTGCTGCACCAGTCGGCCTATAATCCGAAGTTTTCCGCCAATATGCCCGGCATCTCGCAGTGGTTTGCCGACAATCCTGTCGGCACCGAGCCGGATGAAGCCGCCTATGCGATCCTCGTCGCCGATCTGCAGGCCGCCGCCGCCGCCAAAACCGTCGCCGTCGCGGGTGAGCGTGTGAATTACGAACTGTCCGGCACCCGGTCCTTGTTCACCAGCACCGGCCGCAAGGCCAAGGATCTGGAGCCGCCCTACAAGGAAGCCTTGATCGCGCTGGATGAACAATGGGGCGACCCCGTGCTCTGGGGTGTCATGCGCCAGGTCTCCACCGCCTATACGACTGATTTCTATCTGGCGGCACTGGACATGAAACGCGATGTCGACGGCTCCGTCATCCGTGTGCCCGAAAATCAGCGCGTCTATGTCAACCTGTTCCTGCGCACCTTCGCCCTGTCGGCGGTCATCACGGTCATCTGCCTTGCGCTTGGATTTCCCATCGCCTTCCTGCTGTCCACCCTGTCGCTCAAGACCTCCAGCCTGCTGTTGATCCTTGTGCTGCTGCCGTTCTGGACCTCGCTCTTGGTGCGGACCACCAGCTGGATCGTGCTGTTGCAGGGGCAGGGGGTCATCAACAACATCCTTGTCTGGTGCGGCATCGTGGCCGATGCCGACCGGCTTGAGATGATCAACAACCTGATGGGCACCATCATCGCGATGACCCATATCCTGCTGCCCTTCATGATCCTGCCGCTGTTTTCGGTGATGAAGCCGATCCCGCCCAGCTATGTGCGCGCCGCGCGCAGCCTTGGGGCCACCTCATGGACCGCGTTCCGCCGGGTCTATCTGCCGCAGACCATTCCCGGCATCGGGGCAGGGGGCCTCCTCGTGTTCATCCTGTCGGTCGGATACTACATCACGCCCGCGCTGGTCGGCGGCGCATCGGGGCAGCTGATTTCGAACCTGATCGCCTTCCATGTGAATAAATCCAGCAACTGGTCACTGGCCGCGGCGCTCGCCAGCCTGCTGCTTGCCGCGATCCTGCTGCTCTACTGGCTCTATGACAAGCTGGTGGGCATCGACAAACTGAAACTGGGATAGGGCATCATGGCACTTCCAATCTACGCCTCGCCGCTGGAACGGGTCTGGTATTACACCTTCCGCGTGATCTGCGCGCTGATCTTTCTGTTCCTGATCGCGCCCATCATCATCGTGATCCCGCTGTCGTTCAACGCGGAACCCTATTTCACCTTCACCCAAAAGATGCTGTCGCTCGATCCATCAGGTTACTCGCTGCGCTGGTATGACCTTCTGTTGACCCATCCCAACGTGCCGACCGACGTGCCGCGTGACAGCAGTTGGTGGGGCACGGTCTGGCGCGAGGCGGCCTGGGTGAACGCCGCCAAGAACTCCGTCATCATCGGCTTTTTCGCGACCATCATCGCGACCAGCCTTGGCACGCTGGCGGCCCTCGGCCTGTCGCGGCCCGAAATGCCCTACCGCCGCGCGATCATGGCGATCCTGATCTCACCCATGATCGTGCCCGTCATCATCGTGACGCTGGGCCTGTTCTTCTTCTATTCGGCGATCGAGGTGAACAAATGGGGCGTGCCCTATCTGGGCGTCATCCTTGCGCATGCGACGCTGGGCATTCCCTTTGTCATCATCACGGTCACGGCCACCCTGTCGGGGTTTGACCATTCGCTGACCCGTGCGGGGGCCAGCCTCGGGGCCTCGCCGGGCCGCGTCTTCTTCAAGGTCATCATGCCGCTGATCACGCCCGGCATGGTATCGGGGGCGCTCTTTGCCTTCGTGACCTCGTTTGACGAGGTGGTGGTGGTGCTGTTCGTGGGCGCGCCGGATGAACAGACGATCCCGCGCCAGATGTGGAACGGCATACGCGAGGCGATCAGTCCCGCCATCCTGTCAGTGGCGACCCTGCTGGTGATCGTGTCCATCGGCCTGCTGGCCACGGTCGAAATGCTGCGCCGCCGTTCCGAACGCCTGCGCGGCGTGACGCCTGCATGATGCGTAGGATGGGCAATCTGCCCATCTTTCGAACCGATCACGCAATGTTTCAAAAGTCTTGATGGGGCCTGTGGATAACTTCAAGGTTCAGTTGATTTCCTTCAATAATCCTGAAAATTGACAGCCGTCAATTTTCCCTCAGGGCAGCACCTGCAACCATCCCCAGATCGTCCCGATCGACAGTGCCGTCGCAATCAGAACCGCGGATGCATTCACCCGTTTTGCAACGCCGTAAAGGTTGGCAAACATATAGGCGTTCACCCCCGGGGCCATGCTCGCCGTCATCACCACCGACCGCAGCGCATCGGTGTCGAGGTGAAAGGCGAACCGTGCCAGCAGATAGGCAATCCCCGGATGCAGGATCAGGCTGATCCCGCAGATCATCGCAATGGTCGCGCGGTCACCTTCGGGCCGGTAGCGCAGCAAAACACCGCCCAGGCCAAACAGCGCCGCCGGAATCGCCGCCGACGCCATCAGGTTTACCGCCGCCATCGCGACGCCCGGAAACGGCAGGCCCGACAGGTTCACCACAAAGCCGCAGATGATGCCGATGACCAGCGGCTGGCTGACAATCGCGCGCCCGACCTGCCCGCCCAGCCGCCGCAGGGGCAACCCCATCCCCCGCGACCGCACCAGTTCCATCGCGGTGATGCCAACCGCATAGAACAGCGGCGCGTGGATCGAGATGATGGCGAAATTCCCCGCCAGGGCGTCCGTTCCATAGGCGCGTTCGGTGATCGGCACGCCCAGCAGCAGTGAATTGGAAAAGAGGCAGGCAAAACCGATGGCCACCGCATCCTCCAGCGGGCGCCTGAAGATCACCCGTGCCCCTGCAAACCCGGCTGCAAATCCGGCGAATGCGGCGATATAGAACGACA
>JAAFHS010000012.1:6126-15975 GCA_013298485.1 Rhodobacterales bacterium | reverse complement strand
AAACAAACGATCGTGCAGCAACTTGCCGAAGGGGCCACGCGCGGCGTGGTGGAGCTGGCCTTGCCGCCCGCCGCGCCAGCCGGTGACATGGCCATGCCCCTGCCGGATATGCCGCAGGTCCGCCTGACATCCGAAGCCGGTTTGCGCGTCGCACCCGGGCGTGCCATGCCCCAGATGATGCAGGCGGATGGTGAAACCTGTATCAGCGATGATCGGCTCGACATTGCATCATGGGGTGCGACGGACGATGTGCCAGGCCAGCTTGCCCGCGCCCGCGCAGGCCTTGTGGGCGAGTTCGACGCACCAGATGGGGAGGCTGTGGCGGCGCAGGTGCGCCTCTATCTTTTCCTCGGCTTCGGGGTCGAGGCGACTGCGCTTTTGTCCGCCATGCCATCCGATCACCCGGACGTGCCGCTCTGGCATACCCTGGCACGGCTGATGGATGGGGCACCCGTCACCACCCGGGATTTTGCCGGGATGGCCCAATGCGACACCTATGCCGCCCTTTGGGCGCTGCTGGCGGCCCCGCAGGATCAGCTTCAGATGCCGAATGTGCCCGCAGTGCAGCGGGCGTTTTCGGCCCTTCCCCGGCATCTGCGCAGGCAGTTCGGCCCCAGCGTGACAGATCGCCTGCTGGCCCTTGATCAACCGCAGGCCGTGCAGGGCATTGTCGATGCGATGGGCCGCGGTGCCGATGTCGCGGATGCGGCAACCCTGTTGGCAGAGGCCGATCTTGATCTGCATCAAGGGGCGGCGGAGGCCGCTGTGGAGAAGGCAGAAACGGCGCTGGCCGAAGGCGGTGTTTTGGCCCCGGCAGCGCTGATCGCCATGGTCAGGGCCAAAATGGCGGCGGGCGAAAGCATTGATCCGGCAACCGTCGTCGCGCTGGCGGCACTGCAGGACGAATTCGCGGATGACGCCATCGCTGCTGATCTGGCTGACGCGTATCAGTTGGCTCTGATCGGGTCTGGTCAGTTTGCTGCGGCCCTGGCGCAGGATGGCGAGGTAGCCTTGCCCGAGTTCTGGCAGGTCATCGCGGATCGTGGGAGCGATGATGATCTGCTGCAGTTCGCCTTTGTCGCGCCACAGGCGACGGTTCCTGCGCCGGTTGCAGAAAAGATTGGCATGCGTCTGCAGGCATTGGGTTTTCCCGATGCGGCGGCGGGATGGCTTGATGTGTTATCACCCCCACCCAATCCCCCCGCTGGGGCGGATGACGCAATGCGCCGCAAAAGGTGGCATCAGGATTGGCCTGCCATCGCCGCCGGGGATGACGGCCCCTGGACAATGCTCGCGGCACATATGGCACCGTCGGATACGGCACCGCTGACACCGCTGGCCGAGGCAACACGCCTTGTGGATGACAGCAAGGCCACCCGCGATCTGATTGGTGAGATTTTGCAGTCAACGCGGTAGCTTGGTGGCTGAATACCCGTATCCGCTTACGGAATCGAAAGATTCGCTGGCTACCGTCCGGTCATGACGCCACCGCAAAACGCCGTGCGCAAACGGGTGAAACCCATGGATGCAGGACGCAGATCTTCAGGCCGCCGGGCAGGTATCATCTTGCCCCTGCTGTTTGTGCTTGCGGGCCCGGCTTTCGCATCCGTCGACCCGGCCACCTTCTGCGATGCCGCCGCCACCGTCGCGGCCGATGGCAGCGGTGTTCCCGTCGATGTCCTGCGCGCCCTTACCCGCACCGAGACCGGCCGTGCATCGGGCGGGGTCTTGCGGCCATGGCCCTGGGCCGTCAATCAGGCAGGTGAAGGCACCTGGTTTGCAACCAAGGATGAAATGCTGCGCCACATCGACGACCTCATTTCCGCAGGCGTAACCAACTTTGATGTCGGCTGCTTTCAACTGAACTACCGCTGGCATGGCAACCGTTTCGCATCGCTGCCAGACATGGCTGATCCGGATCAGAACGCACGCTACGCCGCCGCGTTTCTGGCCAGCAAATTCGTGGCCTCAGGCGACTGGGCGCTGGCGGCAGCCGCCTATCATTCCGCAACACCTGCTTACGCGACGCGCTATCTTGCCCGGTTCGCCGAAATTTACGCAGCCCTGGAGGCATCACCGGCGACGACCGCAGTCGTTCTCGCAGAACCGGACCAGCCCAATCTTTTCCCGCTTCTGATTGCGGGTCCGTCAGGCGGCGGCGGATCATTGGTCCCGATGACCGCGACGGGCCGCAGGCTTTTCGGCGGCGATAACTGATGGGCCTGTCGCACCTGACACTGCGCAACATCTTTCAACCGACGGTCCTGCTGGCCATCGCCCTGATGGGCGTCATCGTGATGATGGTCCTGCCGGTGCCGTCCTGGATGCTCGACCTTGGTCTTGCCCTGTCGTTCGCGCTGGCGATCCTGATGCTGACCGTCTCACTGTTCATCGAACGTCCATTGGATTTTTCGGCCTTTCCCACCATCCTGCTCGCCTCGCTGATGCTGCGGCTGTCACTCAACGTCTCATCCACCAAGCTCATCATTTCGCAGGGACATACGGGTACCGATGCCGCAGGCCATGTGATCGAGGGTTTTGCCAATTTCATCATGGGTGGCAACGTCGTTCTGGGCATTGTCATCTTCTGCGTGCTGCTGATCGTCAATTTCGTCGTCATCACCAAAGGTGCGGGCCGCATGGCCGAGGTTGGCGCGCGGTTCGCACTGGACGGGATGCCCGGCAAACAGCTTGCAATCGATGCCGACATGTCCGCAGGCGCCATTACCCATGCCGAGGCGCGGGAACGGCGCGAACGCGAACTGGCGGAGACCAACTTTTTCGGCTCGCTTGATGGCGCGTCGAAGTTCGTCAAGGGCGATGCGGTTGCAGGTTTGCTGATCACCGGGCTGAACATCATCGTCGGCCTGCTGGTCGGCACCATGATGCATGACCTGCCCCTTGGACAGGCTTTTGAAACCTATGCCATTCTGACTGTTGGCGACGGGCTGGTCAGCCAGATCCCCGCTGTCATCATCTCGGTCGCCGCGGCTCTGCTGCTGACGCGCGGGGGCGGCAAGGGGGCGGCGGATGTGTCGTTCTTTGCGCAGCTGAGCCGGTATCCGGCGGCCCTTTCCACGGTTGCCCTGCTGATGGCGCTGTTTGCCATTGTGCCCGGCATGCCGTTCCTACCGTTCATGGCCGGTGCCCTGGTCCTGGGTGCAGTCGCCTATATCGCCGCCAGGCGGACGCCCGTCGCGACCGCCGATGCCGATGCCCCGGCGCCTGTCAGCCAGCGCCCGCTGGGTGATATCCTTGATTTTGACGATATCCACATTGAATTCGCCCCCGATCTTGTGGCCATGGTTCTTGATCCCGCCACAGGCCTTGATGCCCGCATCAACAACATGCGCATCTATGCGGCCACCGACTTCGGCCTGATCCTGCCTGAAATCCGCATCACGGATGAGGCAGGCCTGCCATCTGGCCACTACCGCATCCGCCTGCAGGGGGTCGAACGCGTGCGCGACCAGCTGATGCCCGACCGTGTGATGGTCCTGATGGCCGATGGCGTGCTCGCACCTGACGGGATCGACGTGCAAGAACCCGTCTACCGCGCCCCCGCGCGCTGGATCTGGCCCGACGATCAGGAACAGGCGGCCCTTGCCGGCCTGACCGTTGTCTCACCTGCCGAAGTGCTGGCCACCCACCTGCTGGAGGTGATAAAGGCCAACCTCGCCCGGATGCTGTCCTTGCGCGGCCTGCGCCGTCTGCTGGATGAATTCGTCAACCTGTCCGATCCCGCACGTGCTGCGGCCAACCGGCGGCTGCTGGATGATCTGATCCCCGACAAAGTGCCGTTCGAGACACTGCTGTCTGTCCTGCGCCTGCTACTGGAAGAACGCGTGTCGATCCGCAACCTGCCCCTGATCCTTGAGGCGATGGCCGAGGCGCGCAATTTCGGCCCACCAGAGGCTGTGTGCGAACATGTGCGGCAGCGGCTGGGGTTTCAGATCATTGCGGGCGTGCAGCGTGGCGATGGCACCCTGCCGCTGATCCAGCTGGCCCCCGAATGGGAAAAGACCTTTGCCGCCCACCAGATGGAATCCGATCACGGGATGCGCGATGTCGCCCTGCCGCCCGAACAGTTCAGCCGCCTGGCTGGCGGTCTTGTCGAAAAGGTCAACCGTATGGCCGAGGCCGGGATTTTCCCGGCCATCATCACCTCCACCCTGCGGCGGCGTTTCCTGCGCACGGTTCTTGCCGCAAAGGGGCTTTCCACGCCTGTCCTGTCATATGACGAACTTGGCACGGATGCCCGCCCTTCCATTGTCGGGCAGATCCCTGCATGACCGACATCATCCCCATCCTGACCGACCTTCTGGGTCTTGCCCGGGACGGTGCGCTGGACGGGTTGATCGTGTTTCTGCGCGTTGGCGCGATGATGCTGTTGCTGCCTGCCTTCGGCGAACAGGTCGTGCCGCAGCGCATCAAACTCGCCCTTGCGCTTGCCTTCACCGTCATCGTGACACCCGCCGTATCCGCCGGCCTGCCACCGACCGATCCCTTTCCCGCAACGGCCTTTCTGACTGAGGTCGTCGCGGGCTTGCTGATGGGTTTCGGTCTGCGCCTGTTCATCCATGCCCTGCAGATTGCAGGCACCATCGCGGCCCAGGCCACGACCCTGTCGCAGATGTTTGGGGGTTCGGGGCCCGAGCCGCAACCTGTTATCGGAAATGTAATTGTGATCGCGGGCCTTGCGGCGGCGGTCAGTGCGGGGCTTCACATCCGTGTGGCGGAACTGCTCATCCAGTCTTACGGACCGCTGCCTGCGGGCGTCCTGCCTCGGGTCGCCGATGTGGTAACCCTTGGATCCGCGCAGATTACGGCAGCCTTTTCAATGGGGTTTGCACTTGCCGCGCCTTTCGTGATCGCCTCTGTCCTTTACAATGTCGCACTTGGCTTCATCAATCGCGCGATGCCGCAACTGGCGGTGTCATTTGTGGGCGCACCCGCCCTGACGCTTGGGGCTCTTGCCCTGCTCGCCATCGCGGCCCCCTTCATGATCGCCTTCTGGCTGCAGGCCCTGAACACCCATCTGGGATCCCCATTCGCCGTGATGCCATGAGCGGGGGCGAAGATGACGACACCGACAAGGAACACGACGCGACGCAGAAACGTCTGGATGATGCCCGCCTGCGTGGCGAATTCGCGCGATCACAGGATCTGCTGACGGCGGCGGCGACGGCGGGCTTCGTTCTGGCCAGTGTCGCCACGGGTGCCGGGGCCTTCATGCAGGTCGGTGAGGCGGCGATGGTCCTGATTGACCAGTCGGATCGGCTGTCACAAAGCATGGCCCGCGCCGGCAGGCCCGTGCTGATGCAGTCACTCACGGCGGTGATGACCCCCCTTTTGCCCTTGTTCCTGCTGCCCAGCCTTGCTGTCATCACGGTGCTGTTCGCCACCAGGGGGTTCGTCTTCAGCCCTGAAAAGCTGATGCCGAAACTGTCGCGCATCTCGCCCATGGCCACGGCAAAGCAGAAATTCGGGTTGGATGGCCTCGTCGAGTTCGGCAAAAGTACCGTCAAGCTGATCATCGTCTCAATCCTGATCGGCTGGTTCCTTGTGGCACGCGCGCCCGCCATTTTGCACACCCTTGCGCTGACGCCTGCGATGTCGACGGTTCTGATGCTGCGCCTATTGTCTGAATTCCTGCTGCTGGCGCTGATCGTGCTTGGGGTGATCGGGGGCCTGGATTTTTTCTGGCAGACATACCGGCATCAAAGCCGCAACCGCATGTCGCGCAAGGAATTGATGGATGAGATGAAGGAGTCCGAGGGCGATCCGCATGTCAAAGGCAAACGGCGGCAGCGTGCGCAGGAAATCGCAACCAATCAGATGCTGGCGGATGTCCCGACGGCCGATGTCGTCATCGTGAACCCGACCCATTACGCCGTCGCCTTGAAATGGAAGCGTGGCGCGCGCACGGCACCGATCTGTGTGGCAAAGGGAACGGATGAAATCGCGGCCCGTATCCGCGAAAAGGCCGCAGCGGCGGGGGTGCCGATCCACGGCGATCCGCCGACCGCCCGCGCGATCCACGCCAGCGCGGAGATCGGCACGCCCATTCATCCGGATCAGTTTAAGGCCGTCGCGGCCGCGATCCGCTTTGCCGAAGCCATGCGCGCCCGCGCCCGCAAAAGTTGGCGCAAGCCATGAGCATGGCCGGTAAAATGCAAAAGCTTGGCGCGATCAGCGCGCTTTCTCTAGACCAGCGGCTGACCGTCCTGCGCCAGATGCACGCGGCCCGGCAAACGATTGTGGACCGTATCGCGGCCCTTGATCTGCCCCCTGTCGTGCTCGACCTGCCGCTGGCCGCTGCACAGAAGGCAGATATGAACTATCAGACCTGGGCCGATCAACGCCGCATGCAATTGAATCTGCTGCTGGCCGCAGCATCAGCCAAGGTCCTGCAGGCCGAGGCGGAGGCGCGCGCCGCGTTTGCCAAAGACAGCGTTCTTGTGGCGTTGCAGACACGTCTTTCAGCCGTGGAAAAACGCTCCATCAGGCGCTGAAACAGGCGCCTTTCGTCAGGTATCCTGCCGCCCGATATCCACGATCAGCACATCCTTGACCATATCGCCCAGCGTTGCTGTTGCGACCTCCATCAGGGCCGTGCGCAGGTTCACCATGTTGGCACCGTCAGTAAAGCTGCCGCGGAAGCCGCCTGCATTGGCGTGGTCGAACAGCGTTTGCAGAAAGCCATCGCGCAACCGGGGTTCCTTGGCAAAGACCGCTTCGGTTGACCCCGCCGTCACTTCCAGATTGATCGACAGGATCACCATCGATGCGATGCGCCCGTCCTCCAGTACCGGAATCACAAACTGATTGCTCAGCTTGACATATTCGGGGGGAACTTCGGGTTCGGCATCATGCATCTCGGCGGCCATTTCCGCCTCTGCCATGGCTGCGGGACGCAGCAAGATACCCCCGCCAATCCCGGCCCCAAGGCCCAGAACGGCAAGCAGAACGGGAAACAGTTTGCGCATCATGCCGCCTCAAAATGGGGTGAGAATGTCAACGATCTGCTGGCCATAGCGCGGTTGCTGCACATCGGTGATCTGCCCGCGTCCGCCATAGGAAATCTGCGCGCCTGCGATCTTGTCATAGGTGATCTCGTTCTGACGCGAGATGTCGATGGGCCGCACATAGCCGGAAATCAGCAGCTCTCGCATCTCAAAGTTCACGCGCACCTCCTGCACGCCCTCGATGCGCAAGACGCCATTGGGCAGCTCGTCCACCACCGTGACCGCCACCCGTAACGTCACCTTTTCGTTCCGCGCCGTGCTGCCCTGCCCGTTGAAGGTAGAGGATGACTGGGTATCCACGGCCTCTGCCGCACTGGCGCCCTCTGGCAATACTTCGTCCAGCCGCTGCGGGATGCCGAACAGCCCCCCGAACCCGGATTGCTCGCTGCCTGTGCGCGACCGGTCGCTGGTGTTGGAAAACTGTGCAGAATCATCAATCTCGATTACCACGGTCAGAATATCCCCGGGCTGGCTCGCGCGGCGGTCGCTGAGCAGTGCATCCTGACCCGATGCCCACAGTGATGAGGCATCCGTGGGCGTGTCCGGCGGCACATCTTCGGGCAGGGCCGTCGAATAAAGGGCGGCATGCTGATAGCTGCCTTCTAGCGGATTGAACTCCGGTGCGCGACCGACCTGGTCAAGACGCCCGCAGGCAGCAACAGCAAGGCAAAGCAGAACAGGAACGGCACGCATGGAAAGATCCTTCAAGGTGTGATGGGTCCGACGCGCAGGGTGCCGGTTTCGGTGACAATGCCGCTGACGGTTGTGCGCGAGGACAGGTTCATCGCTCGGATCATATCGCCCGTCCCGCCCCGGCCCAGCGCGCGACCTTCGGTCACGATCTGCAAACCGCCCGCAACATAGACAAGGCTGATGATCTGGTTGCGATCCACCAACGCGGGCGGGCCGAAATCCGCAGCCCGGATCGGGCGGCCCGCATAGATCGTGACGCGCGCCTCCTGTCCGATGACAAGGGCGGCATCCGTCACCGCACCCGCGATCACCGCATCGACGATGTTCAGATCGGCCGCACTGACAACCGACTGCGCTGGGATGCGGCGCAGGGCGATCACGCTGTCTGCGGATGCAAGACCGGGCCACAGAAGCAGGAACAGGGTCCACCGCATCAGCGCACCTGCGTCGTGGCGCCAAGCATCTGGTCGGCGGCGGTGATGACCTTGGCATTCAGCTCATACCCCCGCTGCGCCTTGATCAGCTCGGTGATTTCGCGCACCGAGTCGACGCTGCTTTCCTCCAGATAGCCCTGCCGCAGGGTGCCCAGACCATCGACGCCCGGCGTGCCCACATTCGGCGGCCCCGACGCCCCGGTTTCCAGAAACAGGTTCGACCCGATCGCCTCCAGCCCCTTTTCATTGGTGAACCCCACGAGGTTCAACTGCCCCAGCAGCTCCGGTTCCACCCGGTCGCCGAAATAGGCGTAAATCTCGCCCGCGTTGTTGATCGCAATGCTGCGCGCATCGTCGGGAATGGTGATGCCGGGTGCCACCGGATGGCCCTCACTATCCACGATCTCGCCATCTGCCGACCGTTTCAGTGCTCCGTCGCGGGTATAGCCCGACGCGCCCGATGGCAGTGTCACCTCGATATACCCCCGCCCTTCAATGGCGACATCGAGATCACCCTGCGTCGCCGTGAGCGATCCTTGTGCCAGCACCACGGAGACCGATGCCGGGCGCACGCCCAGCCCGATCTGGATGCCCGTCGGCAGCATCGTGCCATCCTCGGATGTGATCGTGCCCGGTCGCGCCATCTGCTGGTAGTGCAGATCGGCAAAATCGGCGCGCCGTGCGTTGTAGCCCGTGGTCGACATGTTCGCGAGGTTGTTGGACACCACGTCCACCCGCATCTGCTGGGCTGCCATCCCGCTCGCGGCGATTTGCAGGGCTTTCATCGCATCCTCCTATCGGCCAAGGGTCTGAATGACGCTGCGGATGCGGGCATCCTCGCGGTCAAGGAATGTCTGGCCCATCTCATAGGCCCGCTGCACCGCAATCATCCGCGCCACTTCCGTCACCGGTTCCACATTGCTGTCCTCCAGCATGCCCTGCAGCATCACGCCGTCGCCGCCAGGCTCCACCCCGCCGCTGGCCGTAAATATCGTGCCCGCCACATGGGTCAGGGTGAGGGGGTCGGTCGGCTGCCACAGCCCGATGCGCGCCACGGCAACCCCGTCTGCCGACAGTGTGCCATCCTGCCCCAGCCCCACATTGCGCGCATCCGGCGGCACCACGACCGGCGCACCGCCCGCATCCAGCAACCGATATCCGTCCGGCGTGACCAACTCACCCGCATCAGATGGCGTAAACGCCCCTGCGCGCGTCAGCCGCTCACCATCTGGTGTTTCGATCAGGAAAAACCCATCGCCCTGGATGGCGAAATCATAGGTTCCACCTGTCGTCGACAACCCCGCCTGTGACAGATCCACATTGCGCGCCGATGCCGTCGCCATCGACAGGGATGGCTCTCCCTCCAGCCGGGTCACATATTCTGAAAACACCACCCCCTCGCGCCGGAACCCGGATGTCGAGATGTTGGCGATGTTATGCGCCACGACCTCCATCTCGCGCATCAGGCCGGACTGGCGGGTCAGCGTCGTGTATCCGATGCTGTCCATCCTCAGCTCCCCGCGATCAGAGGGATCAGACGGTCGGTGAAAAACGCCACCAGCGTCGCGGTCATGAAACTCATGCTGACCCAGAACACGATCAGCATCGCCCCCACCTTGGGCACGAATGTCAGAGTCATTTCCTGAATCGACGTTAGCGCCTGAAACAGCCCGACAATAATCCCTGCCACCAGT
>JAAFHS010000012.1:0-6094 GCA_013298485.1 Rhodobacterales bacterium | reverse complement strand
TCGACGACCTTGTCACGCACCGTGGCCACAGTTTCGACCGCCATCTGCGATGAGGCGAGCGCCTGCACGAGCGCATGCGGGTCCGCGCCGCCGGTCATTGCCGCGCGTGCTGTGGTTTCGTGGTTGGACAGGACGTCGGTAAAACTCTCCGCCAGTTTCGCGAAGCCCTGCGCGGCTCCGCCCGGTTGCGGCTGCGGGGCCGCCGCCGAACGGGCCTGCGCATAGGTCTGGTTCGCAAACGTTGTTCTTACATCCATTCTGGATCTCCTTCACCGACGCAGTAACTCGAACAGGCTTTGCGTCATTTGCCGCGCCTGATCGAAAAGTTTGAGGTTCGCCTCATAGCTGCGCTGCGCTTCCCGCGCGTCCGCAATTTCAATCACCAGATCGACATTCGAGCCGTCATAGTGCCCCGTTTCATCCGCCAACGGATGACCGGGGTCGTAGATGGACTGCGCTTCGCGCTGGTCCAGTTGCACCGGCCCGGTTTCAACCCGGTCGGAATCCATTGCCTCGTGGAAGGTCGTGACCTTGCGCTGATAGCCGGGCGTGTCGGCGTTGGCGACGTTCTCTGACACCAGCCGCAGGCGCATGGCCTGTGTCTCCATGCCGGATGCCGCGTAGGACAGGGATGTGAAAAGATCGCTCATCCGCGCCGCCCCAGACTGGCGCGCAGCACGTCGGACGTGCCGCGATAGATCGCCAGCGCCATATCGTGCTGCTGGCGCGTCTCTACCGCCTTCACCATTTCGGATTCCAGTGACACCGTATTGCCGTTGGGCGCACCATGGCCGCGCACCACATGGCCCGCGTCCGCCGCACCGGCGCTGGACGCGCCAACATGGCCCGCCCGCGTGGCCCGCATGCCGTCATCGGATGACGCCGCCCAGACGGTTGCAAAATCATTCACATCCTGTGTGCGATACCCCGGCGTGTCGGCATTGGCCACGTTCCGCGCGATCACCCCAAGACGGGCACCCGCATGCGCTGACATGGCCTGCGCCATCGCGGTGATTTCAAGCTTTTCGAACATCTAAGGGCTTCTCCCCTGTCGTGGTTCACCAAGGCTTAAGGGTGATTCCTTTAGAAACGGTAAGCAGTGAACAAAGGGAGAATTCCGTGGCCGAGGTTTTTGATGGACTGACATCCGAATTGGCCCGCGTGCCCGTGCGGTCCCGTATCGGCCGCGTGCGGGAGGCCGCGCGCGGCACATTACGGGTGACGGGTCTTGAGGCGCATGCCCGTCTTGGGGACCGGGTCACCATTCATACGCATGTCGCCGTCATTGGGGGTGAGGTGCTGCGCCTATCTCCGGATGGCGTGATCGTTCTGCCCGATTCCGGCGGCGAGGGGTTGGCGATCGGCGATGCCGTGGCCCTTGTCGGCGCTGCAGATATCGCACCGGGCGATCACTGGATCGGTCGGGTGATCGATGCCTTTGGCAAGCCTCTGGATGGCTGCCCCTTGCTGCCGGGTCAGGATCCCCGATCCGTCCGCGCGCCCGCCCCTGCCGCGACGCAGCGCCGTCGCCTCGGGCCACGCATTGAGACGGGTGTCGCAGTGTTTGACACACTTCTGCCGCTGGTGCGCGGGCAGCGCATCGGCCTTTTTGCAGGCTCGGGCGTCGGCAAATCCTCACTGCTCGCGCGGTTTGCCCGTGGTGTCGATGCCGATGTCATCGTGATCGCGCTGGTCGGTGAGCGTGGCCGCGAACTGCGCGAATTCACCGAACGCGTGCTGGGTCCCCAAGGCATGGCGCGCAGTGTTGTTGTCGCGGCAACCTCTGATCAATCCCCCCTTGTCCGCCGCCGTTGCGCATGGACGGCCATGGCCGTTGCCGAACACTTCCGCGATCTGGGTCTGCAGGTTCTGCTGCTGGTTGACAGCGTCACCCGCTTTGCCGAAGCGCACCGCGAAGTTGCCCTTGCAGGCGGCGAGGATGCGGGTCTGGGCGGCTTCCCCCCCTCCACCAGCGCCATGATCATGGGCCTTGCCGAACGTGCGGGGCCGGGGCCGGAAGGCGCGGGCGATATCACGGCGGTGTTTTCCGTTCTGGTCGCAGGCTCCGACATGGACGGCACCGTCGCCGACATCCTGCGTGGCGTGCTCGACGGGCATGTCGTGATGGACCGCAAGATCGCCGAGCGCGGGCGTTACCCTGCGATTGATCTCTTGCGCTCCGTCTCGCGCAGCCTGCCTGAGGCCGCCAGTGAAGATGAAAACCTGCTGATCACCCAGGCGCGCCGCCTTTTGGGCGCCTATGACCGGGCGGAGCTGATGATCCAGGCGGGGCTTTACGCGCGCGGCTCTGACCCGCTGATTGACGAGGCGATCCGCATCTGGCCCGCCCTCGACGGCTTTCTCGCCGAAATGGCCCCTGATGATGGCGTCGCAGGCAGTTTCCGCCGCCTGCAGGCCGTGCTCGCCTAAACTGGCAGCGGCGTGTCCGCTTTCAACTGATCCATCACGATCTGGCTATGCACCCGCGCTACCGCCGGATGCGGCAGAAACTCCTGATGGATCAGCCGGTTCAACGCCGGCAGATCGGCGCAGTAGACCCGCAGCAGATAGTCCGCCTCGCCCGTCAGGGTCCATGCACTGACCACCTCCGCTCGCCCCGCGATCAGGCGCGCAAAGGCCGCAGCGGGCTCTTTCCCATGCGTCGCCATCTGCACCTGAATGAACGCCTGCACCCCCAGCCCCAGCCGCCCCGCATCCAGCCGTGCCGCGTATCCCGTGATATACCCCTCAGCCTCCAGCCGCGCCCGCCTTCGCCCCGCCTGACTGGCCGACAGGTTCAGTTTTGCCCCGAGAACCTCCGCCGTCACCAACGCATCCCGCTGCAACTCCGCCAGCAGCCGCGTATCCGTCTCGTCCAACATCGCGCATATCCCGTATATATTTGTCGAAAAATGCGAAACTCCCGCATGTTTTGCAAGAATTATTAGAATAATCGCGCAAACGCCGCACTATCGCAGGTGTATCATGGATGAAATCCCTGAAAGGAACCGCCATGGGCCCCTTCCCGCATGCCGCCCCCAAATCCACCATCACCCCCGAAAACCCTGCAGGCACCGATGGTTTCGCCTTTGTTGAATTCGCGAGCCCCGATCCACGCGCCCTGCGTACCCTCTTCGCCCAGATGGGCTATACCCTCACCGCCCGCCACCGCACCCGCGCTATCGAGCTTTGGCAGCAGGGCGATATCACCTATATCCTGAATGACGATCCCGCCAGCCACGCCCGCCGCTTTGCCCAACTGCACGGGCCCTGTGCCGCCTCCATGGGCTGGCGCGTCGTCGATGCGGAACGGGCCATGGCCCATGTGACAGCCAACGGTGCCACCCCCTACACCGCAGCGGACAAGGTCATAGACGCGCCTGCGATCGAAGGCATTGGCGGCTCACTCATCTATCTCACCGACCGCTACGGCGATCAGCACCCCTTCGCCGATTTCGACTTCACCACCGAACCCACGGGCGTCGGCTTCTTCTACCTCGACCACCTCACCCACAACGTCCACAAGGGCAACATGGATATCTGGTTCGATTTCTACGCCCGCCTCTTCAACTTCCGCCAGATCCGATTCTTTGACATTGAAGGCAAGTTTACCGGCCTCTACTCACGCGCCCTGACCTCACCTTGCGGGCGCATCCGCATTCCGATCAATGAGGACCGGGGTGAGACCGGCCAGATCGTCGAGTACCTCAAGCGCTACAATGGTGAAGGTATCCAGCATATCGCCGTCGGTACCGATGACCTTTACACCGCCACCGACGCCATCGCCGCGCGCGGCATCCGTTTCATGCCCAAACCCCCGATGGCCTATTACACGCTGTCCAAAACCCGCGTCCATGACCACGATGAACCCATCGAGAAAATGGCGAAACACGGCATCCTGATCGACGGCGAAGGCGTGGTTGATGGCGGTGAAACCCGCATCCTTTTGCAAATCTTCTCGAAAACCGTGATCGGCCCGATCTTCTTCGAATTCATCCAAAGGAAGGGTGACGATGGCTTTGGCGAAGGCAATTTCCGCGCCCTGTTTGAATCCATCGAACAGGATCAGATCGACCGGGGAGTGCTGAAGACCGCTTGATCTTCCTCTCTGTCCAAATATCCCACGGGGGTCCGGGGGTGTGAAACCCCCGGTCCGCACTCTGCCGTCAGATCCCCGCGTACCAGTCATAGCCCCGGTCCGCCCAATAGCTGCCGTTCCCGTCGCCAAAGCCTTCGATGCCAGCAACCAGTTCAATCGTGTGCAGGTATTTCGCCATCTTATAACCCAGCTGCCGCTCTACCCGCACGCGCAGCGGTGCACCGTTCGCCACAGGCAGTGCCGCATCGTTCAGCCCGTATGCCAGAATCGTCTGGGGATGCACCGCATCGCGCATATCGATGCTTTCATAGTATTTCACCAGCCCCGACAGGCTGCGTTCAATCGTGTCCATGCAGTGAAACACCACAAACCGTGCCTCCGCCTTTGGCCGTGCCGCATCCAGCACCCGTGACAGTTGCACCCCCGTCCATTTCGCGATGCATGACCACCCCTCCACGCAATCATGCCGCGTGATCTGCGTGCGCGCAGGCATCGCCTGCAACTGCGCCAGCGAGTATTCCTGCGGTGCCTCCACAGCACCAATCACGCGCAGGCGCCAGTTGGCAAAACCGCCCGCTCCAAAATCAACATAGTCAGCGTCATCCGGGTTGATCGATCCGTTTGGTTTCTGCCCCTGCCGGATATCGGCGGCCGTAAACTCCGGGGCCAGTGCATCACCCCCCAGCAGCCTTTGCGTCCGGTAGGTCAGGCCATTCGCCGCCTCCATGATGTTGCGCAAAGGGTGGTCGATGGACGACAATCCATCCAGTATCTTGCAGCCCGAAAGGCCGATTGCCGATCCGCCAAATGCGGCAGCCGTCAGAAACCGACGCCGATCCATCATGTCTCCTCCCTATCGATGCGATACCAGCCCGTGATGATTGACCGCAGCTCGTTGATCGGCCCCGCCGCCAGGATCATCAGCATGTGCACAACGAAAAACCCGACCAGCCCGACCATCACCAGAAAATGGATCGTTCGTGCCGTCTGCCGCCCCCCGAACACATCCAGCAGCCACGGGGCCGTCGCGTTGAACGATGGTGACATTGTCAGACCCGTCAGGATCATCAGCGGCAGTGCCACGAACAGCACCGACGCATAAGCCAGCTTTTGCAGCACATTGTAGCGTCGCTCGTGATGAAAGCGGAGCCGCGCATGGTTTGCGATGTCACGCGGCAGACCGCGCAGATCACTGATCGTCGGGATCACGTCCCGGACATGGCCATTGATGACCGACGCCACCGCCCAGATGGCAAGTGTGATCACCAATATCCAGGCAAAGAAGAAATGCACCACCCGGCCCAGCCCCACGCTTTGCCGCGACGGGATCGTCGCCCAGGATGGAAAGGCCCGCGCCTCGCTGTTTGACACGCCAAGGATACCCGTCGTGTCGATCTCCCATCCGCCAATGCGCGTTATACCACGCAGAGTCTCGCCATCCTCTACCGCGCTTACCGACAGGATTGCATTGTCATAGTCGAACCCCGATTCCTTCCCGACATGCAGCGACGGGAAGGCATTGAAAATCTGCAGGCCCGACAGCAGCAGAAAGAACAGGCACACCGCCCAGATCCAATGCGTGATCCGCGTCCAGATGCGTTGCCGATAGATAAGCGGCCCCTGCGGCATGGTTGTTCCTCTCACTTTCCGGTTGTGACGCAGCTACGCCAGAGGGCCCGGCAGAGTTTCACGATGTCGTTCGTCATGGAGATGCGATGTAGATGGAATGTAGGTCGCGGGTTCCGGCCCCTTTGCCGTCCTGTGATTGCAATTCTGACGGGGCCGGACTATCTCAGATTAGCCACGCGGTCACCAAGGCAAGGGCCCCATGAACTGGATTTCCAACTACGTCCGCCCCAAGATCAACTCACTGTTCTCCCGGCGCGAGGTGCCCGAAAACCTGTGGACCAAGTGCCCGGAATGCGGAACCATGCTGTTTCACCGCGAACTCGCGCTGAACCTGCATGTCTGTTCCAACTGCGATCACCACATGGC
>JAAFHS010000119.1:2044-7230 GCA_013298485.1 Rhodobacterales bacterium | reverse complement strand
CCGATCATGCCCGGCTGCCTTGGCCTCGATGGCCTCTGGCAGCTGACCGGCTTCAACCTCGGCTGGCGCGGCTGGCAGGGGCGCGGCTATGCGCTGGGCGTGGGCGAGGTGAAGCTGACCGGTATGGTAAGGCCGGACCGCAAGCGGCTCACGTATTACGTCGATTTCACCAAGGCGCTGACGACGCGGCGGCTGACGATGGGCGTGGCGGACGGGCGGGTCGAGGCGGACGGCGAGGTGATCTATCTGGTCAAGGACATGAAGGTGGCGCTGTCAGAGGCGTGAGGGCAGTCAACTGTCGGCCACTACAGAGGAACTGCATGGGCGATGGCACCCGAATCCCGTATCGTATTGTCAAGTGACCATGCCGCTATCGGCCTAAGGCAGGCCATCGCAGCGCATATCGCTGCCAGCGGATGGTTCGTAGCCGACATCGGGCCGACCACACCCGAAAGCACCAATTACCCGGAGCATGGCGCAGCCGCAGCGCGGCGCGTAGCCACTGGCGACTGCCGCTTCGGCATTGTGCTTTGCGGCACGGGGCAAGGCATCATGATGGCGGCCAACAAGGTGAAGGGCATCCGCTGTGGCGTCTGCCTTGATACCTTTTCGGCCCGAATGATCCGAAAACACAACGATGCCAACATGCTTGCGCTTGGCGCGCGCGTCGTGGGAGAGGGACTGGCACTCGAAATTGTTGACGCCTTTCTCGGCACAGATTTTGAGGACTGGCACTCGAAATTGTTGACGCCTTTCTCGGCACAGATTTTGACGGCGGCCGCCACGCCCAGCGTGTAGGGATGATTACAGCTTTGGAGGGCTAACGGTGCCAGCGGATCGGCACCCCCCCCCAACCTCCTTGCCCCCTCCCCGCCTCTGGCCTAAACAGGCCAGAGTGCGTTAACGGAGGCACCCCATGCGTCGCGTCGTCATCACCGGGATGGGCATCGTCTCGTCCATCGGCAACAACGTCACCGAGGTGGAAGCATCGCTTCGCGCGGGCAAGTCCGGCATCGTCTTCGCGCCCGATTATGCCGAACACGGGTTCCGCTGCCAGGTGCATGGCGCGCCCAACATCGTGCTGGCGGATCATATCGACAAGCGCGACCTGCGTTTCATGGGTGACGGGGCCGCCTATAACTTCATCGCCATGGCGCAGGCGGTCAAGGACAGCGGCCTCGAACCCCAGGATATCTCGAACGAACGCTCGGGCCTTATCATGGGCTCCGGCGGGCCGTCGACCAAGTCGTTTTTCAAGGCGCATAACATCGTCCGCGAAACAGGCAGCCCCAAGCGGATGGGGCCATTCATGGTGACCAAGGGCATGTCGTCGACCAACTCCGCCTGCCTTGCGACCCCGTTCAAGATCAAGGGGGTGAACTATTCCATCACCTCTGCCTGCTCCACATCCGCCCACTGCATCGGCAACGGGACCGAACTGATCCAGATGGGCAAGCAGGATATCGTGTTCGCGGGCGGCGGCGAAGAACTCGACTGGACCCTGTCCTGCCTGTTCGATGCCATGGGTGCCATGTCATCGAAATACAACGACACGCCCGAAACGGCATCCCGCACCTATGACGCCACGCGCGACGGGTTTGTCATCGCGGGCGGCGGCGGTGTCGTCGTGCTGGAGGAGCTGAACCACGCCCTTGCGCGCGGCGCGAAAATCTATGCCGAGGTGACAGGCTACGGCGCCACATCCGATGGCTATGATATGGTCGCACCGTCGGGCGAAGGCGGTGAACGCGCGATGCGGCTCGCGCTGTCGACCCTGCCCGAAGGCCGCCATATCGACTACATCAACAGCCACGGCACCAGCACGCAAGTCGGCGACGTGACCGAGGTGGAGGCGATCCGCCGGGTGTTCGGCAACAATAATACGCCGCCCATCGCCTCGACCAAGTCCCTGACCGGCCATTCCCTCGGCGCCACAGGCGCGCAAGAGGCGATCTATTCATTGCTGATGATGCAGGGCAATTTCATCGCGGCCTCAGCCAATGTCACGACGCTCGACCCAGCCCTTGATCCGTCTGAAATCGTGACAACCCTGCGCGAGAACGTGCATCTGGATTCCGTGCTGTCCAATTCCTTCGGCTTTGGCGGCACCAATGCGACCCTGGTGATGAGCAAGTATCAGGGCTGAAAAAACAACAAAGGGACGGTGGGATGGCTGATCTGATGAAGGGCAAGCGCGGGCTTGTCATGGGTGTCGCCAACGAACGCTCCATCGCCTGGGGCATCGCGTCGGCCATGGCGGCCGAGGGTGCGGACCTCGCGTTTTCCTATCAGGGCGAGGCATTCGGCAAGCGCGTCGAACCCCTGGCCGCATCCGTGGGTTCGGATTTTCTGGTCGATGTCGATGTGATGAATGAGGCGTCGATGGATGCCTGCTTTGCCACGCTGCGCGACCGCTGGGGGACGATTGATTTTCTGGTCCATGCCATCGCCTTTTCCGACAAGACCGAGTTGACGGGGCGGTTCATCAATACGTCGCTTGCCAACTTCAGCAATTCGCTGGCGATCTCGTGCTATTCCTTCATCGATGTCTCCCGCCGCGCGGCAGAACTGATGCCAACGGGCGGCACGCTGCTGACGCTGACCTTTCAGGGCTCCAACCGGGTGACGCCGAATTACAACGTGATGGGGGTGGCCAAGGCGGCCCTTGAATCCGCCACCCGCTATCTCGCCAATGATCTTGGCCCACAGGGTATTCGCGTCAACGCAATCTCGCCCGGCCCGATGAAAACCCTTGCGGGTGCCGCCATCGGGGGCGCGCGCGCGACCTTCCGCCATACCGAGGCGAACGCCCCCCTGCGCTGCAACGCGACGCTGGAGGCGGTGGGCGGCACGGCGGTGTGGCTCGCGTCCGACTATGGTGCCATGACAACGGGCGAGGTGGTGCGGGTGGACGGCGGATATCACGTGCTGGGCATGCCGCAGGCGGAGAATCTGTAGGGTGGGACGGGAAAATTGACGGCTGTCAATTTTTGACTTTATTCAATGAAATCAATGGATTTGTGAAGTTATCCACAGGGCGTGTTAAGACTTTTGAAACATTGCGTGATCGGGGGCGAGAAGGTATTTTGGGCGGGTGGTTTGAGCCCTGAGCCGCCCTTCGTAGCATAACCCGATAGAGGGCTGCGCCCGACCGCCGGGTGGGCGAGCGATGTCAGTTCTGGATGCTTTATGGTCCAGCCCCTCCCGAAGAAATTCTGCGCACCAGCGGCCGGGATGCGCCCGCCCGATGGGGGTGATGAGCGATCAGAAATCCCCCAGTGGGGGATTTCCGCGAAGAACGCCCGGCCCGTGGCCGGGCCGGGAGGCGGGCGCGGCCCGGCGGGCTTGCGCCCTTGACTCCGGGCCAAGGCGGGATTGCTGGAATGCCCGTTCCGTCCCGCAAAGCCGTCATTCGGCCATTCAGCGGGAAAAGCCTGCAATGCGATCTTGGTGGGTCGCCCCGAACCCCGCGAGGGCACCGCGAACGGTCGCGTCCGCAGGGCCGTAAACGGTAAAGCGGACGGGGGTGAAAGCCGCAAGGAACCGTTCCGCAAACTTCGCCCCGAAATTTCCCAAATGCACCATGATGGCAGCATTGTCGGCATAGCGCTCCAGCACGGTGCAACGCGTGCGATCGGCGTTCAGATAGTATTCGTAATGCAGCGCGCCCGGCTCGTCCGCCTTGGTGGCTGCGACCATTTCGTCCAGCAGGGGCTGCACATTGGGCATCTGGCCGGGGTTGATGGCCATTTCCAGAACCCATTCAATGATATCGCTCATGTTGCTCTCATGTGTTGCAGTCCCCGGCATCAGCCTAGCGGGCATTGCGACCGCTGTCGCGGCAAATGCGCGTCAGCCCCGCGCGCCCTGACCACGGGCGTAGATATCCTCATAGCGCGTGATGTCATCCTCGCCCAGGTAGGCCCCCGTCTGCACCTCGATCAGCACCATCGGCAGGCGTCCGGGGTTTTCCAGGCGGTGGCGCGCCCCGAGGGGAATGTAGACGGACTGGTTTTCGGTCACGAGGGTCACCGTGTCATCAAGCGTGACACGGGCGGTCCCCGAGACGACGATCCAGTGTTCGGCGCGGTGGACATGGCTTTGCAGTGACAACGCGGCCCCGGGATGCACGACGATCCGTTTGACCTGAAAACGCTCACCCAGCGCCAGCGTTTCGAACCATCCCCAGGGGCGGTGATCACGCGGAAAGGTTTCGGCCTGACGGGCCCCTTTGGATTTCAGGGCGGCCACGGCCTGTTTCACCTCTTGCGCGCGGGAGCGCGGGGCCACCAGCACGGCGTCGGGCATGGCGATGGCAATCATGTTGTCCAGCCCGATGCCGACAAGGGCCATGCCATCAGCCTCGGACCGCATCAGGCTATTTGCGCAATCAAGGCCCGTGACATCACCGTGCTGCACATTGCCGGCGACATCGGGCGTGGCCTCGCGCCAGACGGCATCCCAATCGCCAAGGTCTGACCAGCCATCGGCAAACGGCATGGCAACCAGGTTGGGGGCATGCTCCATGACCGCATAGTCGATGGAGATATCGGCGACAGTGCCCCATGCCGCAGGGGCGAGGCGGAGGAAGGACAGATCCTGCACGGCATCGTTGACAGCGGCAGCCACGGGGACGAAAAGCTGCGGTGCGTGGTCCTGGACGGCGGATATCAGGGTTCGGGCCGTCATCAGAAAGATACCGGCGTTCCAGAGATATCCGCCACCCGCCAGCATGGCCTGCGCGGTGGCGGCGTCGGGTTTTTCAACAAAGCGCTGCACATGAGCGGGGTAGGCTTCATCAGGCCGGGCCTCTGCCAGCTGCAGCCAGCCATAGCCGGTTTCGGCCCGCGTGGGCGTGATGCCAAAGGTCACGATCTGGCCCGCGCGGGCGGCTGGGACTGCCGCCGCCACGGTTGCGCGAAAGGCCACCGGATCGGGGATCACGTGGTCTGACGGGGCGACCAGCATCAGGGTGTCGGGGTCAGTTGCCGCCAGATGCAGGGCCGCGGCCAGAATGGCAGGGGCGGTGTTGCGCGCGGCGGGTTCGATCAGAATGGCCGCAGGCGTGATGCCGAGGGCTGCAAGTTCATCGGCCACGATAAAGCGGAAGTCGCTGTTCGTGATGATCAGGGGTTGCGCATAGTCCGGCCCCGACAGGCGCTGAACGGCGGCCTGAAACAAGGTCA
>JAAFHS010000119.1:0-2034 GCA_013298485.1 Rhodobacterales bacterium | reverse complement strand
GCCGATCAGGGGCACGAATTGCTTGGGATAGCTTTTGCGCGACAATGGCCAAAGCCGGGTGCCGGAGCCGCCGCATAAAAGCACTGGGGTGATCAGGGTCATCGGCACATATCCATCCACTGGCCACACCATCCGATAACGCCTGCGCGCTGGCAAGGCAGATGGCGGGATTGCGGCCCATGCCGCATCATTCGATCCAAACGCCTGATTTCGGTCACGTTTCGTTAACAGCCCGCAAAGCACGACCGCCCATCCTGACCCCGGGTGTAAAAAATCAGGTGGTGGGGATGTATTCCTTTGGTGTGGCCGGGACATTTCTCGGCGCGCCGCTGCATGTCGTGTCGGGTGTCACGGGGATGCAGCTGCGGCAATCGGCGTCGGGGCTGACGCTCTATGCGGCGACGCGTGCGGGTGGCGGCCTGATGGCGATTGACGTGACCACCGGTCTTGTCTTGCGCGATTATGTGGAGATTGCCACGAACAACGTGCTGTCAGCCGCATCCCGCGTCTCGGTGATGGATATCGGCGGTCAGCCTGCGGTGATCCTGACCGGACCGCACGGGGCGGTGCTGGGCGGCTACCGGATCGAGGCGGATGGCAGTCTCGGGGCGGCGATGACGGTACCGGGTGGTGCAGGGTCAGTCGTGACGGCGCAGGCCAGCATGCAGGTCGGCGGGGTGGACTACGTCTATCTGACGCCACAGGGGTCGGATACGCTGGTGGTGGGGCGGCTGACAACGGGCGGCGCGATGAGCACCGTGCAGACGCTGGCGCTTGGCGCGTCGCAAGGTGCGCTCGATATCGCGGCGATGCTGCCGGTGGTGGTGGGCGGGCAGCGCTATCTGGTGACGGTGTCACAGGCACGGACGGAAATGGTGACCTATGCGGTGGGCACGGACGGGAGCCTGACTGCGGTCACGGTGTTCGGGGTCGATGCGGGGTTCTGGGTTGCGGCCCCGACGGCGCTGGCAACGGTCGAGGTGGCAGGGACTACTTTTGTCATCGCAGCAGCGGCGGGGTCATCGTCGCTGACGGTGCTGCGCATGGATGCGGCGGGCGGGATGGCGGTGACGGATCATGTGATCGATACGCTTGATACCCGTTTTGCGGGTGTCGAGGCGATGGCGACGGTCACGCTGGCAGGCCGGGTCTATGTCATCGCGGGCGGGGGGGATGACGGGGTGAACCTGTTCACCCTGTTGCCCGAGGGGCGGCTTGTGCTGCTGGCCGAGGGGCTGCATGCACCGGGCCTCGGCCTCAGCAATGTGCGGGCGATCACGGCAACCACATCGGCGGGCGGGATCGATGTGTTCGTCTCGGGCGAAGGTGCGGGGATCACGCGGCTGCGGATTGATCCGGGCGCCCTGGCCACGCCCAGCACCGGCACTGACGGGGCGGATATGCTGGTGGGGTCAGGTCTGGGCGATCACCTCTACGGCGGGGCGGGCAACGACAGCCTGTCGGGTGGGGCGGGGCGCGACCTGCTGCAGGATGGTGCGGGCGCGGATACGCTGACGGGCGGGACGGGTGTGGATGTCTTCGTACTGTCGGCAGATGGGCAGGTGGACACGATCACGGATTTCGAACCGGGGGTGGACCGGATCGAACTGGGGACGGGTCTATGCGATTGACGGGTTGACCTTTCAGACGCTGACGGGGGGCGTGTCGATATCGTTCGGCGCGGAGACACTGCTGTTGCGTACGGCCAATGGCGCGGCCCTGAGTGCGGCCAATTTTGCCACGTCAGATTTCTTTGCCTTGTGGCATCTGGTGCCGCCGACGGCAGAGGCCCCTCCACCTCCCCCGCCGCCTGGGGGGGGCGCGGCGGGGAACGATACGCTGACCGGCGGGGCAGCTGCCGAGACGCTGAATGGCGGGGCGGGGTTTGATCTGGTTGATTATGGTGGTGCCCCTGCGGGCATCGTGGCGGACATGACCGATCCTGCGGCAGGCACGGGCTGGGCGGCGGGGGATGTGTTCATCGCAGTCGAGGCGATCCGGGGGTCAGGGTTTGCGGATACGCTGCGCGGCGGG
>JAAFHS010000118.1 GCA_013298485.1 Rhodobacterales bacterium | reverse complement strand
CCCAGACGTAGACGGCAGCAAACAGGAACAGCCAGACCACATCGACGAAGTGCCAGTACCAGGCCGCAGCCTCGAACCCGATATGCTTGTCGGGGGTGAAATGCCCTTTCATCGCGCGGATCAGGCAGACGGTCAGAAAGATCGTCCCGATCAGCACGTGAAAACCATGGAACCCCGTCGCCATGAAGAAATTCGACGGATAGATGCCGTCGGTAAACCCGAAGGCCGCATGGCTGTATTCATAGGCCTGAAAACCAGTGAACATGATGCCGAGCAGAATCGCGAGGATCAGCCCGTTTTTCAGATCCTGCCGGTTGTTCTCATGCACCAGCGCGTGGTGCGCCCAGGTCGCCGCGGCCCCCGAACACAAAAGGATCAGCGTGTTGATAAGCGGCAGGTGCCAGGGATCGAACGTCTCGATCCCCGCAGGCGGCCAGACACCGTCAATCGACGGACTGTCGGGCCCCATCGGATAGAGCGCATGTTTGAAGAACGACCAGAACCAGGCGGCAAAGAACATCACTTCCGACATGATGAACATGATGAAACCATAGCGCAGCCCGATGCTGACCACGGGCGTATGATCGCCGACCTGGCTTTCGGTCACGACATCCGACCACCAGGCGAACATCACATACAACACCATGGCAAGGCCGATCAGCCCCAGCC
Source organism: Rhodobacterales bacterium (assembly GCA_013298485.1). GTDB lineage: Bacteria > Pseudomonadota > Alphaproteobacteria > Rhodobacterales > Rhodobacteraceae > JAAFHS01. The sequence goes on along the minus strand of JAAFHS010000118.1, from coordinate 6,582 downwards.
ACGGCCCCATGCCGTGCATCCAGAGCACGGCACCGAACAGCATGGTGAATGCGCCGACCGCCCCCATGAAGGGCCAGATCGATGGCGGCAGGATGTGGTAATCGTGGTTCTTGGCGTGCGCCATGGCTTCCCTCGTGTCGTTAATCGGTTGCCCCGGCCGCGGCCGGAACAAGGGCGGCCTGCTCTTGGGGCAGGTCGGTCTGATAGAATGTATAGGACAGCGTGATCTCTTTCACAAACCGCCCTTCGGCGTCGCGGGTCATTTCCGGATCGACATAAAAGCTGACCGGCATCTCGACGCGCTCACCCGGTTGCAGGACCTGCTGTTCGAAACAGAAACAGGCGATTTTGGTGAAGTACCCGCCTGCCGCATCGGGCGTGACGTTATAGCTCGCCCTGCCTGCCACCACATGATCCGTCGGGTTGATCGCCTCGAAAAACGCAAGGCCCGTCTCGCCGATGCGGATTTCCATCGTCCGCTGCATGGGGCGGAATGTCCACGGCATGCCTGCGGCCACCGACGCATCAAACCGCACGATCACTGTCTGATCCAGAATTTCATCCGATGGACCATCCGCCACCGATGTGGTGCCAGCAAACCCCGTCACCCGGCAGAACCAGCTATAAAACGGCACTGCCGCAAAGGACAGCGACGCCATCAGCACCCCCACCCCAGCCAGCTTCAGCCCCGTTTTCTGGATAGGTGTCATTCGGTTGCCCCGGCCGGTGCCAGTTCCGGCTCCACCACGTGATCGAACCCCTTCATCGGGTCGCCCCGCGTGACCTTGACCACCGTCAGCGCGAACACGATGCCGACCATCACCACCAGCAGCAGCCCCACGCCGACATTGCGGCCAAAGCGGCGCTTGTGGATTTCATGTTCCACCTGAAACGACATCTTACCAGCCCCCGATCCCATAGGATTTCAACGCGGCCTCGCCCAGAAATGCCCCGAAATGCAGGAACAGATAGGACAGCGAAAACCGGAAAACCGCCTTTTCAACCGCATATTTATCCGCCTCTGCCATCACCTCGTCGCGCTGCCAGATGCGCCAGGCACCGACCACAAACCATGCGTTCAACACCACCGCCACGGCCAGCGTGAACGGCCCGCCGATGCCCGACAGCGCGCAGGCAATGCCGACGGGTGCCAGCAGCAGCGTGTAGACAAGGATATGCAGGCGCGTCGACTTCCGCCCATGCGTCACGGTCAGCATGGGCACGCCCGCCGTGTGGTAATCTTCCTTCATGAACAGCGCCAGCGCCCAGAAATGCGGCGGTGTCCACATGAAGATCAGCGCGAACATCAGCGCGGATTCGACCGAAACGCCACCCGTCGCCACCGCCCAGCCGATCATCGGCGGAAAGGCCCCTGCCGCCCCGCCGATCACGATGTTCTGCGGCGTCGCGCGTTTCAGCCACATCGAATAGACCACCGCATAAAAGAAGATGGTAAAGGCCAGAAGCCCTGCCGCCACGGCATTCGCTGCCAGCCACAGCATCACGACTGCGATGCCCGACAGTGCCAGCCCCAAACCCAACGCCTCGCCCGGCTGGACCTTGCCTGCGGGCACGGGGCGGTTTTGCGTGCGGCGCATCACCGCGTCGATATCAGCATCCCACCACATGTTCAGCGCGCCCGAAGCACCCGCCCCCAGTGCGATGAACAGAATGGCAATCATCCCCAGCACCGGATGCACCGACACCGGTGCCACCAGCAGGCCGACAACGGCTGTGAACACCACCAGCGACATCACGCGCGGCTTCAGCAGGGCGACATAATCACCGAAGCCCGCCTCGCCTGTCTGCACCTGAACCGAGATATCGCTCATGCATCGCTCCTGCCCGCGCGGGGGCAAATGGCCATCAGTCGTTCGCGGCAACCGCCAGCGGTGCAGCATCACCTGCCAGCACCACCGCCGACACATCGACATAGTCGCCACCGTCAATCACGGCCTTCTTGTTGGCGTCCACCCAGGCGGCATAGGCCTCTTCGGACACAACCTTGACCGTGATCGGCATGTAGGCATGCATCTGGCCGCACAGCGTCGTGCACTGGCCAAAGTAGATGCCTTCCTGTTCCGCCTTGAACCAAAGATGTGAAATCCGCCCCGGCACGCCGCTTTGCATCACGCCAAACGCAGGCATTGCCCAGGCATGGATCACGTCTGCCCCTGTGACACGCAGCACGATCGTCTTGTTGACCGGCACAACCATCGCCGTGTTCGTCGCCAGCAGGAACTGCTCCTTGGTGTACCCTGCAGCCACCAGCTGCGCCTCGACCTCAGGCGTCATCATGTTCGCGCCATCGGTGAAAGGCGATCCGATCATGTAGCTGTCAAATGCCAGCGTTGTGGCAGGATCATTCACGGGATCAACCACCTCGTCGACATATTCATAGTTCCAGTACCACTGGTTCCCCGTCGCCTTGATCGTCACATCCGCCACCGGAATCGTCTGCTGCTTGAACAGCACGGGCAATGAGAACGCCCCGATCACCACCAGGATCAGGATCGGCACCAGCGTCCAGGCCACTTCGACGGGTGAGTTGTGGGTGAATGTCGCGGGCTTCGGGTTGCGGCGTGCGTTAAAACGGACAATGCACCAGATCAGAAGGGCGGTCACGAAGGCCACGATCACGGCGATGATGATGTTGATGAAATGGTCCAGCCATCCGATATCACGGGCAAGTTCGGTGACAGCAGGCTGAAACCCCGTCCCTTGCGGCACAGGTTGCCCTATGATTTCAAGACCTTGCGCAACAGCCCCCCCGGCCATCAGACAAAGGGCAAAGCTGGCGGTTTTCAGTGATGTCAGAAATCGCATGGTCATGTTCCGTATTCTGTTGCGGGCGTCAGGCCGCCTGTTCCGGGCCAAAGGCAGGGCCAAGGAATCCCGGGTGTTTACGCTGCACCTGAAACCATATTAAGCCATGATCCACAAGCAAAAGAGTTGCGGCATAGTAGCGCCCGCCGTCACTTTCTGCCCCCCCAAGGAATGCGACATATGACGTTTCTCAAGCTGACGCTCGCCGTCCTCGGTCTTCTGTATCTGGCAGCAGTGGCGGGGATGTTCGTGATGCAGCGGCAGTTCCAGTATTTTCCATCGCGCAACAATCCCCCGCCCGCCGCCGTGGGCCTTGCAGATGTCACCGCCGAAAGCATCGCCACGCCCGACGGCGAAATCCTGGTGCTGTGGTATGCACCCGCCGCCGGACAGCCGACGATCCTGTACTTTCAGGGCAATGGCGGCGACATCGCCGACCGCGCCGACCGTTTCGCCGCCTATCGCGCCCAAGGATTCGGCGTCGCCTTCCTGTCCTATCGCGGCTATGGCGGCAGCACGGGCCGCCCGACCGAGGCGGGTCTTCTGACTGATGCCCGCGCCGCCTATGACTGGCTGACCGCAAGGGGCACAGCACCCGGAATGATCGCACTCGTGGGCGAATCCCTCGGCACCGGTGTCGCCGTGCAACTGGCTGCCGAACGCCGCGTCGGTGCTGTCGTGCTTGAGGCACCCTATGCCGCCGCCGTTGATATCGCGGCGGGCATCTATCCCTGGCTGCCCGTGCGGCTGCTGATGAAGGACCAGTTCCGCAGCATCGATCATATCGCCGCCGTCACGGCACCCATCCTGATCCTGCACGGCACCGATGACCGCGTGATCCCCTACGCCTCTGGCCGCGCGCTTTATGATGCCGTGACCGCGCCCACGATCTTTGTCTCGCTGGATGGCGAGGGACATGAGGCGCTGTATCAACCCACCACATGGGCGCAGGAAATCACGTTCCTGCAGGGCCTCTTTCCCCACTGATCCAGCCTGCGCCTTGCGGGTCGTCCCCGCGCGGCCTAGGTAGACAGTGTTGTTTCCCGAAAGGCCCCCCCCATGACCGACGCCCCCTTCCGCCCGTTCGAAACCCATCTGGACGAGGCCGCCGCGCTGGCAACCTTGCGCGCGGCCACCATGGGGGCCGATGATGGCGAGTTGTACCTCGAACGCCAGCGGTCGGAATCCATTGTGCTCGATGACGGGCGCATCCGGTCCGCCAGCTATGACGCTTCCGAAGGGTTCGGCCTGCGCGCCGTGCGGGGTGAGGTCACGGGCTATGCCCATGCGACCGAGATTTCCGAAAAATCCCTGCTGCGCGCATCCGAAACCGCCCGCCTTGCCGTGGGGTCGGGCGGCGGCACCATGGCCCCCTCGCCGCGCGGCACCAATACGCGGCTTTATTCCGACGCAGACCCCATTGCCGATGCGACATTCGCCGTGAAGATCGAGATGCTGCGCGAGATTGACGCCTATGCCCGCGCCCTTGATCCGCGCGTGGTGCAGGTGTCGGCCACGATTGCGGCAAGCTACAAAGAGGTGGAGATTCTGCGCCCCGATGGTCTGCGCCTTGCTGATATCCGGCCCATGGCGCGCCTGAACGTGTCGGTCATCATCGCAGGCAATGGCAAGCGCGAACAGGGCGGCACCGGCGGCGGCGGGCGCTTTGGCCTCGCCCGCCTGATGACGCGCGAACACTGGCAGCCCCTGGTGGCCGAGGCGCTGCGCATCGCGATCGTCAACCTTGATGCCGTGCCCGCGCCTGCAGGCGTGATGGATGTTGTCCTCGGCCCCGGCTGGCCCGGGATCCTGCTGCACGAGGCGATCGGTCATGGGCTGGAGGGCGATTTCAACCGCAAGAAAACCTCGGCCTTCGCAGGGCTCATGGGCCAGCAGATCGCCGCGCGCGGTGTCACCGTTCTGGACGATGGCACGATCCCGGACAGGCGCGGTTCGATCAGCGTTGATGACGAAGGCACGCCATCGGCCAAGAACGTGCTGATCGATGACGGCGTGCTCGTGGGCTACATGCAGGACCGCCAGAATGCCCGCCTAATGGGGGTCGCCGCCACCGGCAATGGCCGCCGCGAAAGCTATGCCCATGCCCCCATGCCGCGCATGACGAATACCTATATGCTGTCCGGCCCCGATGATCCTGCCGCCATCCTCGCTGATCTCAAGGATGGCATCTACGCCGTAGGCTTCGGTGGCGGGCAGGTCGATATCACCAACGGCAAGTTCGTGTTTTCCTGCACCGAGGCCTACCGCGTCCAGAACGGCGTCGTCGGCGCCGCCGTCAAAGGCGCCACCCTGATCGGCGACGGCGCCACGGCGCTCAGGGCGATCCGCGCCATCGGCAACGACATGGCCCTTGACCCTGGCATCGGCAACTGCGGCAAGGCCGGGCAATGGGTGCCCGTGGGCGTCGGCCAGCCTACACTGATGATCGGCGGGCTGACAGTAGGTGGATCGGCCGCATGACGCTGTGGCGGGCCAGACCCGCCGTGGCCGCGGATATGGCACCGCTGGTGCTGCTTTGGCATGACGCCTGGCACGATGCGCATAGGGCGATCACGCCGCCTGCACTGGTTGCGCTGCGCACGCCTGCCCTTTTTGCCGAACGCCTGAAGGATATCTATGATCGCCTGCGCGTCGCCGGACCGGAAGGCGCACCGCTTGGCCTGTGCATCATCAAAGGCGACCATCTGGATCAGCTGTTCGTCGCAGGTCATGCGCGTGGCACCGGGGTTGCAACCGCCCTGCTGCGCGATGGCGAACACCGCCTGCGCGCCGCGGGCGTCACCGCAGCCCAGCTGGACTGCGCCGCACTGAACCACCGTGCCGCGCATTTCTATGCCCGCGAAGGCTGGACCCGGCTGGGTTCCGCAACCGTCCCCGCCCCGGACGTGGACCCGCCCCTGCGCATCGACGTCATCCTGTTCGGCAAGCGCCTGATCGGTGCTGGCTTGCCCCAGGGCCAGCCATGACCCCCAATCTGCACTACACCGATCCCCGCCTTGCCCGGCTTTATGATCTGGGGAACGGTCTGCGGGACGACCATGCCTTCTATCTCTCGCTCGCCGGCCCTCCCCCGCAGCGCATCCTTGATATCGGCTGCGGCACCGGCGCGCTTTGCAACAATTATGCCGCCCTTGGCCACATCGTCACAGGCGTCGATCCCGCCCCCGCCATGCTGGATGTGGCGCGCGCCAAACCGCAGGGCGCGGACATCACATGGGTCAACGCCTCCGCACATACCTTCCACAGCACCAAACGCTTCGATCTGATCGTGATGACAGGCCATGCCTTCCAGCACCTGCTGGACGATGCCGATATCGCCATTGCCCTTGCCGTGATGCGCCGCCACCTCGCCCCCGGCGGTACCGTCGCGTTTGAGACGCGCAATCCGGCCGTCGATTGGGCCAACCGCTGGCATGGCCAAAGCGTCACGCATGTCATGGATGGCCAGACCATACACCAATCATACAACGTCCTCGCATGGCACGCAGACCGCATCACATTCGAAACGCGCTACAAATTCCCTGATGTGACACTCACATCAACCAGCACATTGCGGTTCCAAACCCTTGCGGACATCCGCACCATGCTGCGGCAGGGCGGCCTGTCCTGCCGATCCGTCTTCGGGGATTGGGCCTCAACGCCGTTCGATCCGACGCAGTCCGACGAAATGATCTTTCTCGCAAGGCGGTCCTGAACCACTTCACCCTGTCAGTATCGGATGCAGCGCCGCCGTCT
>JAAFHS010000117.1:501-7255 GCA_013298485.1 Rhodobacterales bacterium | reverse complement strand
CCACACCGCTGTCCCATCTGGCGCAGAGGCTGGCCGATACCACGATTGGGGATGTGGTCGAGATATGCCCATCAGCGCAGGGCATCATGAACCAGATCGCCACCCGGATTGCAGCCAGGGGTGGGGCGGCGCTGGTTGTGGATTATGGCGACTGGGGATCAAAGGGCGATACATTTCAGGCCATGCGCAACCACGCCTATGCCGATCCCCTGGCGGAGCCCGGGCTTGCCGACCTGACAGCACATGTTGATTTTGCCGCTCTGGCAGATGCGGCACCGGGTGTGCGTCACGGCTTTTCGACGCAGGGCGCGCTGTTGACGCAGCTTGGTATTGCGGCACGCGCAGCGCAGCTGGCAAAAGTGCTGGCCGGTGATGCCCTGACATCGCATCTTGCGGCTGTGCGGCGCTTGACCAGCCCATCGGAAATGGGCCAGCTATTCAAAGTGCTTGCTCTCTCGCCGCAAGGTGGCCCGCCTGTTCCCGGAATCGCATGATGCTCGAGATGATCACATCCCCCCTGTTAACCACGCGTCACGGCTTTTTCACACGCAAAGGGGGCGCATCGTCGGGCATTTTTGCAGGCTTGAATTGCGGTACCGGGTCCTCTGACATCGCTGAGGTGGTGCAGATCAACCGGGATCGGGTTTCCGATACCATGGAGGTTCCCCCCCTAAATCTTGTCACCGTAAATCAGGTGCATTCGGCCCATGTGGTCGAGGTGCACGCAGCACTCACCACACCGCCGCGCGTGGATGCGATGGTGTCGAAGACGCCCGGGGTCCTGTTGGGCATACTGACGGCTGACTGCCAACCTGTGCTGTTCCACGATGCCATGGCCGGGGTCATCGGTGCCGCCCATGCCGGATGGCGCGGTGCGAAGGACGGGGTGCTGGAGGCGACTGTTGCCGCGATGGAAGGGCTTGGCGCGCAGCGCGGGCGTATCCGTGCTGTCATCGGGCCCTGCATCAGTCAGGCGGCCTACGAAGTCGGGCCGGATTTTGTAGCGGCCTTTCTGGCCGACGATCCTGCGCATTCCCGGTTTTTCGGCACGGGACGCGGTGATCGGGCGTTGTTTGATCTGCCCGCTTTCGGGTTGGCGCGGTTGCAGGCGGCCGGTGTCGGTCAGGCGGAATGGACGCAACACTGCACCTATCGGGACGCTGATCGATTCTTTTCCTATCGGCGCGCGACGCATCTGGGCGAGGCTGACTATGGACGCCTGATATCGGTCATCCGATTGTAACTGTGGCAAGATCGCGGTCGGAATTGCCGCATGATTGACGCTATCCTGGAAACAGTTTGGCGTATATGTTGGTGATAAGACTGAAATCATCAATAAAATCGGGCTACGGTGCCGATCCGTATTTTGCCACAATCGGATTGGCCGTCGCCAGAATTTCTGCGCTTTTTCAGTCGGGTCGACAAAAGCCTGCCGCATTGGTCACGCATCCTGATGCAAGGTCGGAAAGACCGGGCGACAAGATCGAAAGGATCCCTGCGATGAAAAAGGAACGCCGCTGGCTGAAGTCCATCGTCACAGCAAGCACGGCTGACATGCCCGCGCTGCCGTGGCAGCGGGGCAAGCGCCGCAAGCCTGCTGCCGTCAAAGCCACCTCATCCAAATCCGCCGCAATTGCGGCACGTTGATTCGGACACCGAGATGGCGTCCGCAAGGGCAGGGGCGTTTTTCGGGAACAATCTGCCGGATCTGGTGGTACTGTTGCGAAGCGCAGCATAAATTCCGACAAGACTTTGACAGCCCGCCGCATTTGGGCCATCTTTTTACCCACAGATTCCCGTCTGTGACCCGCGGTGATGCAATGCGTGATGGCGACAAGTGCCAGATATCTGCAAAGTGTCATCTGAGATCAGCTCTGCAAAGGCTGACCGCTGGGATTGATGCTCGGTAAGGCGGCCCTGGTGTACCCTCTGATACACCGCAACGGGGCCGCCTATCTGCTTCAAGCGACCCGCGCTTATTTCCAAAGAAGATGAAAAGTCGCCAAATTGGGCGATCTACAACGCATCGATAAACCGTCTACACCGTCAGGCGCGTTTCGCCAGCCGTGCCTCCAGCACTTCGAACGACAGGCCCGGGTCGTCTTTGGCGCAGCGGATCACAAGGCTGGTTTTCACCGAAGCCACATTCGCGGCAGAGGTCAATTGTTCAGTCAGAAAGGTCTGAAAGGTTGACAAATCGGGTGCTACGCATTTCAGGATAAAGTCGATCTCGCCATTCAGCATATGGCATTCGCGCACCAAGGGCAGGGCACGGCAATGCGCCTCGAACGCGGAAAGATCGCGTTCGGCCTGGCTTTGCAGCCGCACCATCGCGAAGACCTGCACTTCGAAGCCCAACTCGCGCGCATCAATATCGGCGTGATAGCCTCGGATATAGCCGGCCTCTTCCAACGTGCGCACGCGGCGCAGGCAGGGCGGCGCAGAAATGCCGACGCGTTTGGCCAGTTCGACATTCGTCATGCGCCCATCGGCCTGCAATTCGGCCAGAATCTGACGGTCGATGGGATCAAGTCTGTGTCCGGCCATGGCCATCTCCTGCAATTAAGACCGGAATGTATGCGGCGGGCCGCAATTGCGCAATAATATTTCACGGATGCGCAACTTTTCACAATGGCTTGCGCGGCAGGCATGCCGGCCATGCAGGGGGTTTCGGTGCCGATAGATGCGGATTATATCCCTATATCGAAACGCATGGGGGCGATCATGGCTGAGACGCGGCACACACGGGTTCTGATCATCGGCTCGGGCCCTGCGGGGTATACGGCGGCGGTCTATGCGGCGCGGGCGATGCTGAACCCGATCCTGGTGCAGGGCATCCAGCCGGGCGGGCAGCTGACGATCACGACCGAGGTCGAGAACTGGCCGGGCGACACCCACGTGCAAGGCCCCGATCTGATGGTGCGGATGGAAGAACATGCGCGCGCCATGGGGGCAGAGGTGATTTCAGACTACATCAGCAGCCTTGATCTGAAACGGCGGCCGTTTGTGGCAAAGGCCGATAGCGGGATCACCTTTACGGCGGATGCGGTTATTCTGGCGACGGGCGCGCAGGCGAAATGGCTGGGCCTGCCATCAGAGGAAAAGTTCAAGGGCTTTGGCGTATCGGCCTGTGCCACCTGCGACGGCTTCTTTTACCGCGGCAAAGAGATTGTCGTGATCGGCGGCGGCAACACGGCCGTGGAAGAGGCGCTGTTCCTGACGAATTTCGCGTCACATGTAACGCTGATCCATCGGCGCGATACGCTGCGCGCCGAAAAGATCATGCAGGACCGGCTGTTCAAGCATCCCAAGATCACCATGCTGTGGAACCATGAGGTGACGGAAGTGCTGGGCGATGAGGCACCCTTGGGTGTGACGGCGGTGCGTGCGCGCAACGTACTCACGGGGGCTGTGACCGATGTGCCCTGTTCGGGCTTCTTTGTGGCCATCGGCCATGCGCCTGCCTCCGAACTGGTGAAAGACCAGTTGCCGCTGCATTCAGGGGGGTATGTGGAGGTGGAGGCCGGATCAACCCGCACGGCCATTCCGGGCGTTTTCGCAGCCGGCGATCTGACGGATCATATCTACCGCCAGGCGGTGACAAGTGCCGGAATGGGCTGCATGGCCGCACTGGATGCGGAAAAATTTCTGGCGGCACAGGATGTGGAGTTGAAGGCGGCGGAGTAGGGACGGCGTTCTCATCGGCAGCAATGCGCCGGGCAATCGTTTAGCGACTGCGCTTTGTGCGCGTCACTTTCGCCTTTTTCGGGACATTGGCTGCGACTTTGCTTGAGTTCTGTCCAGTTCACAGGTTAGACGCCCGGCGAATGACGGGGAATACACCCCGCCCCTGATGTAGCATCACAAGGCCAGACCCATGTCGCTTTCGATCCACGCCCCGATCCCGGAGCTTTATGTCTCATACGATTCTGCCCAGAAGCTGAAGATCGAGGCGGGCAACCTGCCGTCATGGGATCTGACGGCGCGGCAGGTCTGTGATCTGGAACTGTTGATGAACGGCGGGTTTCATCCGCTGAAAGGCTTCCAGTCCGAGGCGGATTATGACGGCACCGTGGAAAACATGCGCACGGCAGACGGGCATCTGTGGCCGATGCCCATCACGCTGGATGTGTCGGAAAAGTTTGCCGAAGGGATTGCACCGGGGCAGGACATCGCCCTGCGCGACATGGAAGGTGTGATCCTCGCCATCCTGTCGGTGACCGACAAGTGGGTGCCGAACAAGGCCAATGAAGCGACCAAGGTCTTTGGCGCGGATGATCTGGCGCATCCGGCGGTGAACTATCTGCACAACGTTGCAGGCCCGGTCTACCTGGGTGGGCCGATCACGGGCATCCAGCAGCCGGTGCATTACGATTTCAAATCGCGCCGTGACACGCCGAACGAACTGCGCGCCTATTTCCGCAAAGTGGGCTGGCGCAAGATCGTCGCGTTTCAGACGCGCAACCCCCTGCACCGCGCGCATCAGGAACTGACGTTCCGTGCAGCGCGTGAGGCGCAGGCGAACCTGATGATCCACCCGGTGGTGGGCATGACCAAACCCGGCGATGTGGACCATTTCACCCGCGTGCGCTGCTATGAGGCGGTGCTGGGGCAGTATCCGCAATCGACTACCACCATGAGCCTGCTCAATCTTGCAATGCGCATGGGCGGCCCGCGTGAGGCGGTCTGGCACGGTCTCATCCGCAAGAACCATGGTTGCACCCATTTCATCGTGGGGCGCGATCACGCGGGGCCGGGCAAGAACAGCCAGGGCGTGGATTTCTACGGCCCCTATGATGCGCAGACCCTATTCAAGGAACATGAGGCGGAAATCGGCGTGACCATGGTCGATTTCAAGCATATGGTCTATGTGCAGGAAAAGGCGCAATATTATCCGGCGAACGAAGTGCCGGACGGCGGTACGGTGCTGGATATCTCGGGCACGGAACTGCGCCGCCGGTTGCGCGAAGGGATTGATATTCCGGAGTGGTTTTCCTTCCCGGAGGTGGTCGCAGAACTGCGCAAAACCAGCCCCGCGCGGTCAAAGCAGGGGTTCACAGTGTTCTTCACCGGGCTGTCGGGCAGCGGCAAATCCACCATTGCCAACGCGCTGATGGTGAAATTGATGGAGATGGGCGGGCGCCCCGTCACGCTGTTGGATGGCGATGTGGTGCGCAAGCATCTGTCATCGGAACTGGGGTTTTCGAAAGAGCACCGCGATCTGAACATCAAGCGGATCGGCTATGTGGCCAGTGAAATCACCAAGAACGGCGGCATCGCGATCTGCGCGCCGATTGCGCCCTACACGGCGACCCGCCGCGCGGTGCGCGAGATGATCGAGTCCTTCGGCGCATTCATCGAGGTGCATGTGGCGACCTCCATCGAAGAATGCGAGCGCCGCGACCGTAAGGGCCTCTACAAGCTGGCACGCGAGGGCAAGATCAAGGAATTCACCGGGATTTCAGACCCGTATGAGGCCCCGACCCATGCCGAACTGGTGGTGGATACCGAAAACGTGGACGTGGACCATTGCGCGCATCAGGTGATCCTGAAGCTGGAAAGCATGGGGCTGATCGCGGGGTGAATCCTGGCAGGCAGGCCCCCTTCATCGGGGGCCTTGGGCCTTAATGCACGCTGACCGGGGCCAGATCGTTCTGGCGCGCAATCGCAAAGGCCATTGCCTTGTTCGCCACAAGGGCCACGCGCATCCCGTCGGCGCGGTGTACGGAATAGACGGTGTCCAGCCCTTCGATTTCATCCTGCAGGTCGTCGGGCAGATCTGCCACGGCAATCGCCCGCACATAGACGATACCGTCTGTAGCGCCGGGCGCGTTTGCATATTTCGCGTTCATGACTCAACCCTTTCCCTTCGTTGACCGGATCGCAATCGTCTGTACGACCGTTTCAGGCAGCTGCCGCCGCAGGTCGATATGCAGCAACCCGTTTTCCATTGCCGCCCCTGCGACCTCGACCCCGTCCGCCAGCACAAAGCTGCGCTGAAAGGCACGCGCGGCAATGCCACGGTGCAGGAAAACGCGGCCTTCGCTGTCATCGGCCTGCCGTCCGCGCACCACCAGCTGACGGTCCTCGACCGTGATCGCCATATCCTCTTCGCGGAATCCCGCGACGGCGAGGGTGATGCGATAGGCGTGCTCAGATGTCGCTTCGATATTGAAGGGGGGATAGCCTTCGGACGCGGTCTTCGCAGTGCGTTCGACCAGCCGTTCAAGCTGTTCAAAGCCCAGAAGGAAGGGGTGTGCCCCGAATGTGAGTTTCGTCATTCATCTTGCCCTTGCGCCAAGCGACAATGCCCGCAGGGCCCCAACAGCGGCAACCCTGCCTGATGAAATATGGGGTGGCGGGCGAAAGGCTGCAAGCCCCGGAAAAATCATTGCAGAATCCTTCACCACAATAGCGGGAATCACTATATCGTTTGCGGTAACACGCAGCCGACTCAGCCCGGACCCGACACCAGATGAATGCGCCCTCGGAACTCAACTTCGAAGAAATGCTCCGCATCCGGCTGGAGGTGCTGCGGCGCGAGCATCGCGATCTGGATGAAGCGGTGCATGTGCTTGAAACCGCCGGGCGACCCGATCAACTGACGCTGCGGCGGCTGAAAAAGCAGAAACTGGCCCTGAAAGATCAGATCGTGAAGATCGAGGATCAGTTGATCCCCGATATCATTGCCTAATCAATGTAGTTCTTGACCACCGCCGTGATGTTTTCGGCGGCAAAGCCACGGCTTGCGGCC
>JAAFHS010000117.1:0-491 GCA_013298485.1 Rhodobacterales bacterium | reverse complement strand
AAGACATCATGGGTTGCGCTGATCATCGGCGTGCCGCTGGCTGATCGGGCCAGTGCCAGGTCCTTGACCACCAGATTGATCGGAAAGGCAGGGGCAAAGGCGCGGGCCAGCATGGCGGCACCGGCACCCTTGGCGGCGGGGCTGGCCACGGGTGTGGCCCCCACGATGTCCCAGGCGCGGGCGGGGTCGATACCGGCGCGCCGGGCAAGGGTGAGAAGTTCGGCAAGGGTGGCAAGCTGGGCGGCGAACAGCGTGTTGACCATCAGCTTGACCGTCGATCCCGCGCCCGGACCCCCGGCATGGTGCACGGCGGCCCCCATCGCCAGCAGGACCGGTTCGGCGCGCGCCAGATCGCCAGCGTCACCCCCCACAAGGAAGATCAGCTGCCCCGCCTCGGCCTGCGGGCGTGACCCGGCTAGGGGTGCGTCGAGGAATGTGATGCCCTGCGCCTTTGCAGCCTTGTGCATATCGGTGACGTGATCCGGGGACAG
>JAAFHS010000116.1:3758-7301 GCA_013298485.1 Rhodobacterales bacterium | reverse complement strand
GTTCGATGGGATGACAAGGTGCCAGAAGGCAACCGCATGGTAGAGGAACCCCTCGACCGGATGCATGGACAGCGACGACCACGGACTCGGGTTGACCGAGTTGTGGTGAACCGAATGGACCCATTTGTAGAGAACCGGCACATGGATCAGCCGGTGAATGCAGAAGAAATGCACCTCATGAATCGCCGGGCAGATCAGCGCCAGCACAACAAGCCAGGGCCAGTGCGTGCCCCACGGCAGCCAAACGGCCCAGCTGTTGGCAAAGGCCCAGAGGAAAAGAACCTCAACCAGCGTCCAAAGCGGGATCGAGACGAAGAATGACCGCAGGAAATTATCGATGTTCTGTGATTTGAACCAGAATACATCGGACGGTTGATCGCCCGGGAACTTGCCATTGTACTTGAACCGCGTGCCTTGCTTGCGAAGGACATACCAGAACAGCTCGACCGACCCGTAAAACACAAAGATCGCCGACGCGTTCGCGGCGTACAACCACAAGGCCCAGCCCCAAGACAGCGTTTGCATCACAGTGACATCGGGCACCACATAAAACCACCACACAAGGGCAGTCGCCATGTGAAAGGCATTCCACGGAAACAGGTATTCCGGAATCCAGGCGAGCACTTTGTGCAGGCTGAGTGGCCGTTGCCAGAACGGCGGCAATGCAAGATGTGCGTTCGGGGCCCAATCGCCGCGCTTGTTGCGGGTGCCGAATTGCAGATCGTCCATCTTGGTCCTCCCTTCGCATTCCGATGCGGGATCGAGCGGCACAAGCGGTTGCATCAAGGGAAACGACCCTTGGTTGCGGACCACTGGGGACCGCGATTTGCGCTCTTGTGCTGTCTTCCTCCGCAGGTTGAGTGACTCAGTTTCCCGCCCGGCCGTGTTGTCGGGAGATAAGCGCCTTGACGGAAGTCAATTCAACCCGCCATGATAGCTGAAACATTAAAACGTCGCATTCGTATCATGTCTTCAGATAGTTGATACGAAAGGTATCAGGAACGCCATGCGCCGCCCCACGATCCCAGACCTCGCCGAAGCCGCCGGCGTCTCGGTTGCAACGGTCAACCGTGTCCTTTCCGGTGCTGCCAATGTGCGGCAGGCCACGCGCGAACGGGTCCAGATGGCTGCCGAAGAGATCAGCTTTTACGGCCTTGGCAGTATTCAGGCCCGTGTCGCCGCCGCACGCCCGCACTTGCGATTTGGCGTCCTGCTGTTGCAGCCGCATCGCCCGTTCTACCAAAACGTGGCCCGCGCCCTTCGTGACGCGGCGGCCGAGGCGACAGGGGCCGATGTCGAGTTGCGGATCGAGTTCATGGAGGATCTTTTGCCTCAGAATGTGGCCGACCGGGCCGTTGCCCTGACTTCCGACTGCCAGGCTATCTGCCTGACCTCCGCTGTCCACCCCGTGGTGACCGAGGCGTTGGAGCGCATCCAGG
The DNA here is from genome assembly GCA_013298485.1 of Rhodobacterales bacterium. Taxonomy (GTDB): domain Bacteria; phylum Pseudomonadota; class Alphaproteobacteria; order Rhodobacterales; family Rhodobacteraceae; genus JAAFHS01. Next base: position 5,862 of record JAAFHS010000116.1, on the reverse strand, counting down.
CAGAGGGCATCCCGGTCTTTGCCCTGATCTCGCAGATCAGCGTCACTGGACAGATGTCCTACATCGGGCTCGACAACTGGAAGGTGGGCCGCACCTCAGCCTGGACGTTCGCAAATATCTGCAAAGTGCCGGGCAAGATCGGCATCCTGATGGGGAATCCCCGCTATAGGAATCAGGAGATGAACGAGACCGGGTTCAGGTCTTACTTCCGCGAACACGCGCCTGCGTTCTCTTTGCTGGAACCGATTTCCACCTTCGAGTCGGCAGCTGTGGCGCAAGAGCTTACCGAGAGGCTTCTAGCCGAACACCCCGACCTCGTCGGCCTCTACATCTCCGGCGGCGGCATCAGCGGCGCCCTCGCCGCCCTTCGCTCCAGCGGGAAGGCCGGCAAATTGGTCGTCGTCGGTTACGACCTGACCGAAGTCACCCGAGCGGCGCTTCTTGACAGCATGATGACCATGGTGATTTCCCACCCGCTTGCCCGGCTGGCGCGAGACGCCATCGACGGCATGATCCGTGCCTGTGCCAACCCTGGCAGCAACCAGACCAGCATCGCACCTTTCGAGATCTTCACACGCGAGAACATCTAGGGCCAAGGCCTGTGTTCCAGACCAGTGAAGGGCCGGTATGTGCCGCCGAGCACGATCTTGGTTGATGTCGCTAAGTCGGTCCCTTGGCGGGCCGAACTGTGCAGCCAGGGCCAGTGCACCGTCGCGCACAACGTTTCCCCCTCATACAATGTATCGGAGCGCAGGCGCATGTAGTCTCTTGTCAGCCAGACCGGGTCGTCTTGGACAGACTGCTCTGGTGCCATCGACAGGACACCGACAATGCCAAAGACCATCAGAAGCCCCGCCGTCACGCAAAAGAGATGGCCACAACGTCGATGTCGTCTCACTTCAAAAGCTGCGGCAAGCATGAACGACCGGTTCGGAGGCGCAACTCGTCGAGCGCGAATGGCTGGTATGGGCCGCAAGCTCCAACTGCCACCGCCGCGCTTTGCGGGAGACGCTCTGCGGTGCTGCCTCTGTCGGCGCATAAAAGGGCGGATGGATCGTGCCTTGGCCGCCCGCATCTTCGCCCTCCTCTGTTCTGATGCACTGATCCCCTTCCGGTTATCCGCGAAAAAAGTTCATCTCTTCGTCCCGCTTGTCGATCCAACAGCCGCAGCGGGCGGTGGCGGTCATGGGTGGTAGAAAGACCGATGCTCACACCTTGCCATTGACGGCAGCGGGCTGGCTACGGGCTCGTCCAGGGCAGTACGACCGTCCGTTCTTGGGTCGCCGAAGCCGTTCTTTTGCCCTGTGCTGAGCGCGCGCGAGTGAGTGCGAAATCTGCATTCCAAGCAACATCTGGGTTGCGCCTGCCAAGCGTTCGGATCGCAACGCTAGCGCCATTTCTCGTTCGTCACCCTGCCGACCCGACCGCACTCGGCCGTCGTTCGCGGAGCAGTTAGATTGTCGATCCACGACCAAGACGGGCATTTCCTGAGATCGCCGTCTAGCGCACTATGTCGTTTCCCGGCGTGAGCGGAACGGAGCTCGGCATGCACGAGCGACCGATGGCAAGATAAAAGGCCGCGAGGTGCGCGGCGGTCGGGCGGTTGTTTTCGTTCATGTTTTCGGCACATCCCGCACCGTGCAGTGCCTTCACGCACCGTGCGCTCCGCACACAACTTTCTGATTTCGTTTCCTCTTTTGCACCGTGCGGGGAAGCGTCTTGTCCGATGATCGCGCGTTCCGTATCCGTCCTCGGCGCATCCGATCGACCCGCACGCAGCAGACCCGGCCTTTCATCGCACAGGCGCTCGCTGCGGCGCAGAAGGCCAGCGGCTGTGTTCTGCCGGGAAGGAAAAGGGGAGGCGCTTGCGGTGCGGCTGCGCCTCTTCTTCTGGTATGGTCTATTGGGTCGCCTGATCTGCGGCTCTCAGCAGCAGTTCAACTGGCGTTGAACGCTATCGTGGCTTCAGAGCGATGATCGTCAGGCAATCGATCGGTGTCCGCCTTGCACTTCACGCTCGCCGCGCGAACTCGTGTAATGCCTCGGGCTTCAGATGCGTATAGCGCCGCAACATCTTCCAGTCCTTATGGCCGGTCACGAGCGA
>JAAFHS010000116.1:0-3748 GCA_013298485.1 Rhodobacterales bacterium | reverse complement strand
AGCGACACCTGCTCAATCGCGAACCCGGCCTCGAAGAGGCGGCTGGTGCCTTCGTGGCGCAGGTCGTGGAAGTGGAGGTCTTCAATCCCCAACGCGCGACATCCGCGTCTGAACGCGGTGCCGACAGACCGGCTATTGTAGGGAAAAATGCGGCCCTTCGCTGAGCCGAGATGAAGCGCCTGTTCGGCCAGGATGCTCCAGCTGTCGTACTCGCTGGGTCCAAACAGCGGGATCCGTTGATCATTGCCCAGCTTGTGGCGCGGGTCTTTCCGGTCACGGATCAGGATCATCCGGGTGCGTTCGTTGACGTCGGCCCAGTCGACCCGGCAGATTTCATCCAGACGTATGGCCGTAGCAATCGCGAAGCGGATGATGCGGCCGACGGGGATGATCTGGCGCTCATTCGCCTCGAACAAGGCGATCAGCGTTTCAACTTCACTCTGCGTCGGACGGCGGTCCCGTTCCATGCCCTTGCCGACGAGACCCAGCCGCTTCAATGCGATCCGCGCCAGTCCCACCTGCTCTGTCGAAACCGCCAACCCGTGGACAGCGGCTGCATGGGACAGAACGAGGCCGATTGCCCCAATATCGATCCCCAGCGTCACTGGACCTGCGCCAGCTGCGGATCGGGCGCGACCGAACTGAATCAGCCGCTCGCGATCCAGCGCGGTGATCTTGATGGCCCCCAGTTCACGTTGCAGCATGTCCAAGGTTGCGGACTTCGACCGACGCGGCGGTTTTCCGACCGCCGTCATGTCCTCAATGTGCAGCCGCACCAATTCCCCGAACTTCGTCAGTCTACCGATCCGCGAACTGACCGGCGTTTCGTTGCGGTCGACCGACAGCTCGGCTAAACGGGACCAGCGGAGTGCGTCGTCCCGTCGTAGGAAGGTCTCGCTGACGTAGCGACCCTTGCGGCGGACCTGCGCGCGCCACGAGCCGGACGGGAGCTTTGCGATGGTCGGCATTTCGTGTGCAATCCGTGTGCAGTGAGTCGTCGCAGCGTGGCGAAAAGGGGCGAAAACGGGGATAGGGACGGTGGGCAGGCAAGTGAGCTAACGATTTGAGACTACAGAAAAAATGACAGAATATCAACCACATAGAATGTCCATTGCACCCATGATGGAGTGGACGGACCGTCATTGCCGGTTCTTTCATCGGCAAATGACCCGGCGGGCCATGCTCTATACAGAAATGGTCACAGCACCCGCAGTCATCCACGGTCCGCGTGACCGGCTGCTTGCATATGCGGAAACGGAACACCCCTTGGCCTTGCAACTGGGCGGATCTGATCCGGCAGACCTGGCGACGGCGGTGCGTCTGGCAGCACCCTATCGCTATGATGAAATCAATCTGAATGTCGGCTGCCCATCAGACCGGGTCCAATCGGGATGTTTTGGTGCCGTTCTGATGGAACGGCCAGCGCTCGTTGCCGACTGTGTCACCGCCATGATGGACGCAACCGACACGCCCATCACAGTCAAATGCCGGATCGGCGTGGACGACCAGAACCCGTCCACGGCCCTGCCAGACTTCATTGAACAGGTCAGCACCGCTGGGGTCACGCATTTCATCATCCACGCCCGCAAGGCTTGGCTGAAAGGCCTGTCCCCAAGGGAAAACCGCGAAATTCCGCCGCTGGATTACCCGCTTGTCTTGCAAATGAAGCGATCATTCCCGCACCTCACGATCTGTGTCAACGGCGGGATCACAAGCCTGTCACAGGCGAAATCCCTGTTGGATCAGGGGATTGATGGTGTCATGATCGGTCGCGCCGCGTATCATGATCCTGCCGCGCTGCTGATTGGTGCCGATGCGTTCTGGGGCAGTGACTTCGCACCTTGCCCTTTCGCCGTTCTTGATGCGATGCGTCCCTATATCGCCAATCATTTGGCGCAAGGCGGGCGCCTGCATCAGGTTACCCGACACATGCTGGGTCTGTTCAGCGGCCGGCCCGGCGCGCGGGGGTGGCGGCGTGTGCTGTCAGAACAGGCAAATCGACCAGGTGCCGGTTTGAGCGTGATTGATGACGCTGCTGCACAAGTAGAGATCGCAGCTGCATGAAGCGGTTGACTGACCGTAGTCCGGTTTCTTCACCCATGGACTGGCCAAGCGGCGGGTGTACGATTAGAGCTTGCCGGACATGAGGACTGATAATGCCTGATCTGACAGCGCTTTTGTTGATGCTTGGCCTGTTGATGGTCATCGGGGCATTTGCCGGTGTGATCGCGGGCCTGTTGGGTGTTGGCGGCGGCATCGTCCTTGTGCCTGCGTTTTTCTACGCGTTCTCGCATCTTGGATATGGCGGTGATCGGCTGATGCAGGTGTGTATCGCCACATCGCTGGCCACGATCATCATCACTTCGATCCGGTCAGTCATTGCGCATCATCGCAAGCAGGCGGTGGACTGGGCCGTCCTGCGCGCATGGGGGCCCTTCATCGCATCGGGCGCGCTGACCGGATTTTTTCTGGCTGCGGCCCTGAAGTCGACCGCATTACAGGCAATTTTTGGCGGGCTTGCATTGATTGCGGGACTTTACATGGCGTTTGGGCGGACGGACTGGCGGTTGGGCAGTGCGTTGCCCAGCGGACCATTGCGTGCGGCCCTTGGCAGCGGGCTGGGGTTCTTTTCGGCCCTGATGGGCATCGGAGGAGGAACATTCGGCGTTCCCATGATGTCGCTTTACTCTTTTTCCATCCACCGGGCGGTGGCGACAGCAGCAGGGTTCGGGATCATCATTGCAGTGCCGTCGGCCATTGCGTTTTTGATGCTGCCCGTCGACCACGCACCGCCCTACACAGTCGGGGCCGTTAATCTGCCCGCTTTTGGCATCACGATCATGATGACCTGGATCACGACGCCTTATGGCGCCGCCTTGGCGCATCGCCTGGATGCGCGCCCGTTGAAGCGTGTTTTTGCGCTGTTCATCACGGTGGTTGCGCTGAACATGCTGCGGAAAGCCGCAGGATGGTAGGGGCTGAAGGGTGGGCCGTCGTCGGACCAGATCCGCGGATCGCAGACTGGGCTGCGACGGCGCGCCCCGCAGCCATGGCCGCCATCGCGGCCCAGTCCGAAGGCTGGCGTTGTGGTGGTACCTGGCATGCGGGTGTGGATGTCTTGCCGAATGCAGCAGACGGATCGATGGCAGGTGTTGCCTTTCCCTGGGATGCGCTGCCGTTGCCGCCCCGGACCTTGCATGCGGGTCAGGTTTCGGTCATCCGACCAGGCTATCCGCAACCTTGGGCGGGCGAGAACGAGGCCGCCTTCGGCTATCGCCTGCGACGCGATGCGGCACATATCGACGGGATTCTGCCAATCGGCCCAAACCGTCAGCGCATGGTGCGTGAGCCGCATGCATGGATCCTCGGGCTTCCGCTCAATCCCGTTTCGTCCGATGCGGCACCTTTGGTTGTCTGGGAGCGCAGCCACGAGATCATTCGCAAAGCATTGCTTGCGGCCTGTGCGCCTCTGCCGGAGGCGGACTGGGACAAGGTTGATCTGACAGTGCCGTACCAGGCGGCACGTCGGCAGGTCTTTGCGGAGTGCAACCGCCGTGAACTGCCAGTGCAGCCCGGGCAGGCGACGTTGGTGCATCGCTTGTGCCTTCATGGCATGGCACCATGGTCGGACGATGCAGATGCGCCGCCCGAAGGCCGGATGATTGCATATTTTAGACCGATGCTGCGGTCAGTTGCCGCATGGCTGGACGATGATTGACAAGCGCATCACGCAGATTTCCTTTGTCAT
>JAAFHS010000115.1 GCA_013298485.1 Rhodobacterales bacterium | reverse complement strand
TGTCGGCGACAAAGACGCCCAGGATGACGACCCTGCCCATCGTCATGCGTCCGGCGCAATCACGCCCTTGCGGAACATGAAGCAGCCGTAGAACCGCCGCTCGCCGGTCTGGATCACCGCATAGGCGGTTTTCGCCACCTCGTAGAAGGCAAAGCGTTCGATGGAGGTCATCGGGCGGGGTTTGCCTTCGGCATCGTCGATGGCGGCCTGCACTTCCGATTGCACGGGGGGGACGGTGGCGGGGTCGCCCACAATCTCCATCCGGCCTGCGAAATCATCGACGAACGTATCCAGCGGGAAGACGGACAGCACCGCCTGGGCCGCCTGCCCCGCCGTCAGGTTATCCATGCGCAAAAGCCTGCCAAGGGTGGTCTGGCGCGCGATGCTGTCAGCGGGAAAGTTCGTGTCACTGATGATGAGGATATCGCCATGCCCCATGGCGCGCAGGCACCCCAGCACGTCGGCGTTCAGGCGATGATCAATCCCTTTCAGCATGGGTTTTCCCTTTCAGTTCAGGCGCACGCCTGTGTCCTTGTCAAAGATATGCACGGATGCGGGCACGGGTGCGAGGGTCACGGCATCGCCGGGCTGCAGAGAGACGCGGTCGCGAAAGACGGCGGTCACCTCATGCCCATCGACGCGGGTGACGACATGGGTTTCAGAGCCTGTGGGTTCGACCACGGCGACAATGCCTTTCAGGCCGTCCGGGCCGAGGGGCAGGTTTTCGGGGCGGATGCCGTAGATCACGGCGCGCCCTTCGGGAAGCGTCATCCCCGGTGGCAGCGGCAGGGTCGCGGGACCTGCGCGCAGGCCCCCATTTGTGACCACACCGTCGATCAGGTTCATCGAGGGGCTGCCGATGAAGCTGGCAACAAAGATATTGGCGGGGTGATCGTAAAGGTCGAGCGGGGCACCGACCTGTTCGATCCGCCCGCCTTGCATCACGACGATCTTGTCGGCCATCGTCATCGCCTCGATCTGGTCATGCGTCACATAGACGGTCGTGGTTTTCAGCCGCAGGTGCAGTTCGCGGATTTCGGTGCGCATCTGGACACGCAGCTTGGCATCGAGGTTGGACAGGGGTTCATCGAACAGAAACACCTGCGGGTCGCGCACGATGGCGCGGCCCATGGCGACGCGCTGGCGCTGGCCGCCCGACAGGGCGCGGGGATAGCGGTCAAGATAGGGGGTCAGGCCCAGGATTTCGGCGGCGCGGTTGACTTTGGTGGCGACCATATCGGGGGATTCCCCCCGCATCTTCAGCGCGAACCCCATGTTAGCCCCTACGGTCTTGTGCGGATAGAGCGCATAGTTCTGGAACACCATGGCGATGTCGCGTTCCGACGGGGGCAGGTTGTTGACGACGCGGGGGCCGATACTGATCGTGCCGCCCGAAATCTCCTCCAGCCCCGCGATCATGCGCAGGAGGGTGGATTTGCCGCAACCGGACGGGCCGACCAGCACGACGAATTCGCCATCCACGATATCAAGATCAAGGCCCTGCATGATCTGCACGGCCCCGTAAGCCTTTTGCAGCTTTCGAATAGTGACTTCGGCCACGCGCATCCCCCCGGGTCATTGGCCTGAACGCTAGCGGCTGGCGCAGGGGCTGTCCACGGCGGATTCAAACTAACATGTTAGAATCTTGACAGGGGCTGCTGCGCGCGCAAATGTGACGCATGGGAAGGATGCGCTGCCGGAAGGGGAGGTCCGGATTGCCTGCAATGTGCAGCGAAGGCGCGTCCAAGGTTTACATCAGATCATAAGCCCCAGATGGCCCCGGACGGGCCTGCCGGGTGTCATAGGGGAGGAACAGTCCGTGAAAGTAGAACAGTACAACACAATGGTGCGCGCGATGCTGAGCCGGCGCAGCCTGCTGAAGGGCGGCGTAGCGCTGGGTGCGGCGGCGGCCCTGCCGGGGGCGATGGGACTGCGGCCCGCCATGGCGCAGGATTCCTTGCGCGCGCAGATCCTTGCGATTCCAGGCGTGGGGGCAGGCTCGCCCACGGATGATCACTGGCAGCAAGTGGGGGCGCTGTGCCTTGATGCGACCAAGGCCAATGTGGCCGAGGGCGAATTCGCGGGGGTCGAGCTGACGTTCATGGGGCTGAACAACCAGAACCTGCACAATGTGCTGTTCCGGGGCTTCCTGAAACCGTGGGAGGCCTACACGGGTGCCAAGATCAACTGGATCGATCTGGCCCAGGCCGATTACAACGCGCGCCTGCAGCAGAGCATCGCGACAGGCACGGTCGATTTCGACGTGATCGAAATGGGCGCGCCGTTCGAGGGTGATACGGCGGGGCGCGGCCTGCTGGACGAAATGCCGGACTGGGTGAAGACGCAGATCGACATGGACGACTATGTGGGCTACCTCAAAGCGCCCGTCGGAACATGGGATGGCAAGACCTACCGGATTTCGATTGATGGCGATTGCCATACCTTTGCCTATCGCAAGGATTACTACGAAAACGCCGATCTGGCGGCGGCATGGACGGCAGCGGGCAGCACGACCGCCTGGGAGCCGCCAAAGACATGGGACGATGTGCAGGCGCATTCCAAGTTCCTGGCAGGCAAGACCGATCCGCTGACAGGCCTGCCGGCGCATGGCTTCCTTGACCCGCTGAAGGGCTGGGGCGGCTTCGGGTTCTATTTCCTGGAAGACCGCGCGACAGCCTATGCCAAGCATCCGGATGATCCGGCATGGCTGTTTGATGCCGATACGATGAAGCCGCGCGTCAACAACCCGGCCTTCGTGCGGGCGATCCAGGAGGTGATGGACCTGATTGCGCTTCCAGGTGCCTATCCGACCGACCAGATCAACGCCGATCCGGGCACGACGGCGTTTTCACAGTTCCTGGCGGGCACGGGCGGCATGCTGACATGGTGGGGCGATGTCGGGTCATCGGCGCGCACATCCGATACGTCCGTTGTGGGCGATGTGGTGGGCTTTGGCACGCTGCCGGGGTCAAACCAGGTCTACAACTCCAAAACGGCGGCATGGGAGGAAACCCCGAACGAGGCGCCGAACATGGCCTATCTGGGCTGGGGCGTCTATGTCACCAGCAACGTGTCGGCGGATGAGAAGAAGCGCAAAGCGGCATGGTCGGCAGCGGCCCATCTGGGCGGCAAGGACATCGCACTGTGGATGAGTGCGTATCCATCCGGCTTCCAGCCGTACCGTCAGAGCCAGTTCCAGTATGACGAATGGGAGGCGGCAGGCTATGACCGCGCCTTCATCGAGGATTATCTGGGATCGAACGCAGACAGCTACAACCATCCGAACGCGGCGCTGGAGCCGCGCATCCCGGGCATCTTCCAGTACTATTCGGTCGCGGAAGACGAGTTGGCCAAGGGCTATGCCGGGCAGTACGCATCGGCACAGGAAACCGCCGATGCGATTGCGGCAGCCTGGGAAAAGATCACCGACCAGATCGGGCGTGACAGCCAGATCGCGCTGTACAAAGCGTCTTTGGGGGTCTGAGCGGCTGCGGCGGGGGTTGGGCTGCAAGCCCCGCGCCTGCGTGAGAATAAAGGCGGCGCGCGGGGTGACCGGTGCGCCGTTTTCAGTTGTGGCCATGGCTCTGCGTTGCTGGGTGGGCGTTGAAGCAAATCACAGCCGGGCTTGGGCGGGATAAGCCGATCCTCCAGTGGAGGATTGGCCCCGCGCATGTGGGAGCACTTCAGTTGGACCGGTTCCGCAATCAATGACAGAGGGCAGCGCCTGCCCCGGTGGGCGAGAAGCGCCCGCCGGTGGCGGGGCGGGCGCTGCCCGGTGGCGTTGGGCCACCGGGGGGATTGTTGCAACCTTGGCTCTGCGGCTGGCCCGATGGGGCCAGCCGACGCTGGGTGACAAAAAGAGGTTATGCCAAGGGGCGGCGAGCCCTACCGCAGGGTCGTCGGAATCCCGAACATCGACGAGAACAGCCACCCGCCCCGGATGGCCGAGGTGCCCTGTTTCGCGCGCGCCGACACCAGCCGCATCGGCCAGAACAGGCGCGACATATGCTTGCCCCCCGCAATCGCCGAGCGGCGGGTCCGGGGGGCGAGGATCGGATTGCTGCCCAGAATATGGCCATGCGGCAGGCTGCGGTGCGGATTGGTCATGAACAGCGGATGGTCCGTCATCACCAGCCCGGACCGGACGATCCGGGGGTCTTCGCGCACATAGACATCTTCATCGGCAAGGCCCACCTTGACCGACGGCGTGCGGTTCACGATCTTCATCGCATTGCGCGCAGCCCCCATCGGCGCAAAGGGCGCGCGCACCACGACCAGCGCCTGCCCCCCCGACATCGCCCCCGCATAGGCCGCCGCCGCTGTCGGACTGACGCGCGCGGCGCGCATGCGACCGGCCATATCCCCTGCCCCATCGCGGGCGATCACATCGATCGTATCCTGCCCATGGCCCTGCGCCATGAGCGCATTCGCAACCCCGCGTGCCGTGGCCACATCGGCATAAAGGCGTGTGATGATCGTGGTCATAGCTTACCCCGTGTTTTCTCGGCACATGTCCGACGGTGACGTCATACTTCGCGTGCGGCAAGGTCCGCGCGCGTCTTGTGATCCATCCTGTCCGTGGTGCCACGCCGCAGCAAGGGCAGTACCACCACAAACGCCAGCACCAGCAACAGGATTTCAAGGGCAAAGATCGGAATATAGGCATCGGCGGGGCTTTGTCCCGCCGGGCGCGCCAGCAGCACCAGATCGCGGATCACGCCGCCTGCCGCAATGGAAATCCCGGCGGCCGTCGTCTGCACCGCCCCCCAGGCCCCGAGGGCCAGCCCGATCTGGTCACGCGGGGCCGCCCGCATCGTGGCCGTCAGCGTGCCATGGCTGAACAGACCCGCGCCAAAGCCTGCGGCCAGCGTGGCCCCGACCAGAACGGGCATCGACAGGGCCATGGCCGACAGGATGATCCCGCCAAAGGCCGGAACGCCGATCAGCGCACCCAGCATGGCCACATCCAGCGCCTGCGCCCCCCGCCCCAGCCAGCGCGAGGCCAGGCCAAAGCCGACCAGACTGCCAAAGGCCAGAACGACCGTCAGTCTGGTGGTCTGCGCGACAGTCATCTGCAGCACCTGCCCGCCAAACGGTTCCAGCAGGACATCGGCCATGCCGAACCCTGCGGTCCCCAAGGCGATGATCGCCAGAAGGCGCAGGGTGCCGGGCCGCGCGCTGAGCCGCCCCCAGCTTTCGGCAAAGCCGGTCTGTGCCGGTGGGGCGGCGGCGCGGTCGCGGCTGCGCGCCTCCTGCTTCCACATCGCGATGCCGTTCAGCACGATTGTGACAACGGCGCAGCCCTGAATGACCTGGATCAGCCGGCCGGGCGTGTAGTTTTCCAGCAGCGCGCCAAAGGCAAAGGCGCTGACGATCATGCCGACCAGCAGCATCACATACATCAGACCCACGACCTTCGGCTGATCCTCCACCGGGACGAGATCGGTGGCGAGCGCAAGGCCGACAGTCTGGACGACATGCACGCCCGCCCCTACCAGCAGAAATGCGAGTGCGGCCGATGACAGGCCGATCCAGCGCGGGGCATCCACAGCCTCACCATAGCCGGACAGGACCAGAAGGGCGAAAGGCATGATCGCAAAGCCGCCGAACTGCAGCATCGTGCCCTTGAAGATATAGGGCAGACGGCGCAGGCCGAGCGCGGATTGGAACGTGTCGGATTTATGCCCAATCAGCGCACGGAAGGGTGCGAAGACCAAGGGCAGGGCCAGCATCACGGCGACAAGCGTGGCAGGCACCTGCAATTCCACGATCATGACGCGGTTCAGGGTGCCGACCATCAGGACCAGCGCCATGCCGACCGTCACCTGAAACAGCGACAGGCGCAAAAGCCGCGACAGCGGCACGGGATCGGAGGCGACATCCGCAAAGGGCAGAAAGCGCGGCCCAAGGCCTGCAAGCTTCTGAACGGCAAAGCGGCGGTAGTCGAACATGGGATGGCACCTGTTCGGCCAGGGCGGGTCGGGCCCCGGCGGGAAAAGGCGGCACCCGCCGCGGGAGTGACGACGGGTGCCGCATGATCGTCTGGCGGCGGCGCTATTCCAGTGCGGCAACCGTCTCGGGCATCTGCAGGATGGCGCGGGCGGTGGTGCCATCGGGCATCACGACCAGCACCTCTTGCGCGCCCTGGGGGACGTAGGCCGCGTTGGCCACTTGGGGCACCGGCGCCTCAAGCGCTGCGACACCGCCGATCGGCTTACCACTCAGGAAATCCGACACCCATGTGGTGTTGCTGAGGACAGCGACATGCACAGCGAAGGACCCCACGGCAACCGCCGTGAGAAACAGCGGGACACCCACGGTCGGTTTGACGACAAGCCACATTTTTGCGTTGTTCATGATGTGCTCCTTAGCCAAGCCACGGCGTGGACACGGCAACCAGCAGATGCGCAATCAGGGCGATGACCCCGAACACGCGCGTGCCATCGATAAGATAGCTGTGCACTTCTTCCGCTTCTTTCAGGGTCAGACCTGTCGGCCAGACCTTATCTGGATCATTGGACATCAATATGCCTCCGTCCCTCTGCGTCGTCGCTGTGGTCATTGACGCGTTGACGACACCCCGCGCGTCCGATTGTGTTGCGACGGACGGCTGTTGAAGCGCATGTCGTCACAGTGACAATGTGTCACAGGGTGACGCATGATGCAACTGTAAGTTTATGGTGACAGACTTTTATTCAAAGGTGAATGATATCATATATTATCATTATAAAACATATGCTTGATTTTATTTTTGGCTGAACACCCTGCAGAAAACATCCACTTCTCACTGTCTTACCTATCAGACAGAATGACAGATTGTCGCACCCCCTGCGCTGCGACAGGCCCGATTCCCGTGGCACATGTCGCACCCTGCGATCCCCCCTTTCCACGCCGCATGTGCACCGCTAACATGTCAGTCATGAGCAACGGTGACCTTCTGCATGTCGTCACGAACGACAATATCCCGGATGCGCGGCGGCGGCTGGGGCGGGGCCTGATCTGGGGCTCGGCGGCCCTGCTGACCGTGGTCGCTGTGATGCAGACGGCACAGGTGACGGGGTTGCGCGATTTCGGGTTCGCCAACTGGCGTCCCACGCTTTACGCCTATGTCACCTGGGCGGTGGCGCTGTGCTGGGGCGTGGTGCTGATGCGGGGCGAGGCGGGCAAACGGGTGCTGTTCGTGCTGCCTGCGGCGCTGTTCGTCGTCTCGCTGACCATCTTCCCGCTGCTCTTCGGCGTTCTGATCGCCCTGTCCGATTGGAACCTGTCCAGCCCGACGGGGCGGCAATTCAACGGGTTGGATAACATC
>JAAFHS010000114.1:4055-7327 GCA_013298485.1 Rhodobacterales bacterium | reverse complement strand
TCAACCTGCGGATTGGCCCGGGCGAAGTTCACGCGATCATGGGGCCGAATGGATCGGGTAAATCCACCTTGTCTTATGTTCTGTCGGGACGTGACGGATATACTGTGACGGAGGGGTCTGCCACGCTGGATGGCGAAGACCTGCTGGCGATGGAACCCGAGGATCGTGCGGCGGCGGGGCTGTTCCTGGCGTTTCAGTACCCTGTCGAAATCCCGGGCGTGGGCAACATGACCTTTCTGCGCACGGCGGTGAATGCACAGCGCAAGTCGCGCGGCGAGGCGGAAGTCAGTGCGGGGGACTTTCTGAAACTGGTGCGGGAAAAGGCCAAGACGCTGAAGATCGACGCCGATATGCTGAAACGCCCGGTGAATGTCGGCTTTTCGGGGGGCGAGAAAAAGCGCAATGAAATCCTGCAGATGGCGATGCTGGAACCCAAGATGTGCATCCTGGACGAGACGGATTCAGGATTGGATGTCGATGCGATGAAACTGGTGGCAGAGGGCGTGAATGCGCTGCGATCAGCGGGGCGGTCTTTCCTTGTCATCACGCATTACCAGCGTCTGCTGGATCATATCGCGCCCGATGTCGTACATATCATGGCAGCGGGGCAGATCATCAAGTCCGGGGGGCCGGAGCTGGCGCTGGAGGTTGAGCATAACGGCTATGCCGATATTCTGGCGGAGGGCGTCTGATGGCCTTGCCGCAGACGAAATCCGATGTGCTGGCCGCGCGGATCGCGGGATTGAGCCATGCCGGGGCAGGCTGGCTGGGTGTGGCGCAGGCCGACGCGCTGGTGCGTCTAACGGCGCTGGGCATGCCGGTCAAGCGTGACGAGTATTGGCGCTATACGGACCCTGGGACGCTGACGACCGCGCAGGTTCCGGTGGCGGCGGTGTTTGATGACAGTGACGAGACCCCGATTTTTGATGGGATTGACCGGCTGAAGATCGTGTTTGTCGATGGTGTGTTCGATGCCGCGCTGTCGGATGATCTGGCGCTGGCGGGGGTGGAGATCGACCGGCTGGCCACGGCGGGACGGGCCGATATTCACTGGGCCCGCGATGTCTATGGCAAGCTGGAGGCCCGGGGGCAGATGCCGGTTCGACGGCCGTTGGCTGTGATGAACACGGCTTTTGCAACGGACGGCGTGCTGATCCGCGTGACGGGCCGGGCCTCAAAACCTGTTTCTCTGATTTATCATCATAAATCAGAAACCTCTGATGCGATCCTGCATCATTGCATTAAGATTGATGCAGGTGCGGAACTGACAATTCTGGAAAATGGCCCGGCTGCGGCGCGATTTACCAAGGTGATGGAGATTGATCTGGGCGAAGGTGCGCGTTTTCACCATATCCGCGCGCAGGGACGTGACCATCAGCGCCGCGCCTGCACGCATCTTTTTGCCCGCCTGCAGGCCCGTGCCATGTTCAAATCCTTTACCCTGACAATGAATGGCGTGCTGACGCGCAACGAGGCCGTGATTGAAATCGCAGGCGATGATGCGCGGGCGCACATCGCGGGGGCCGCCGTCGGGGACGGGCGTTTTCATCACGACGATACGGTGTTCGTGACCCACGCTGCAATGCGTGGCGAAAGTCGGCAGGTGTTCAAGAAAGTGCTGAAAAACGGTGCTGTGGGGGTGTTTCAGGGCAAGATCCTGGTGCAGCCCGGCGCGCAAAAGACGGATGGCTATCAGATCAGCCAGGCCCTGTTGCTGGACGAGGACAGCCAGTTTCTGGCCAAGCCGGAACTTGAGATTTATGCCGATGACGTGAAGTGCAGCCATGGGTCGACCTCGGGTGCGATTGACGAGACGGCGCTGTTCTATCTGCGGTCGCGCGGTGTGCCGGTGCAGGCGGCCCAGGCGCTGCTGGTGCTGGCGTTTCTGGCCGAGGCCATTGATGAGATCGCGGACGCGGCGATTGCAGATGATATCCGGGGGCGGCTGGAGGGGTGGCTGACCCGTCACGCCCCGCAGCGTTAGGCGATGGCCATCACAACCGACATCGTCGCGAGCTGGCACAGCCCCCGACTGGTGATCCGCCGCCATCTGGCGCGGGGGGTGTCAGAGCCGTTTGCGTTCACGCTGCTGCTGGTGTTTCTGATACTGGCCTTTGTCGCGCAGTGGCCGCAGGCGTCGCGTGAGGCGTTTCTGGCGCAGGAGGCGGCGGTCGCGCCACGGTTGTTGCCCCGTGCGATGGCGGTGCTGGCGACCATTCCGCTGTTTTACGGACTGGCGGCCCTGAGCCGTCTGGTGGCGCGGGTTTTTGGCGGGCGGGGTGGTTGGTATGGTGCGCGGCTTGCGCTGTTCTGGGCGCTGGCCACGATCAGCCCGCTGATGCTGCTGCATGGTTTGCTGCGGGGTTTTCTAGGCGACACGGTTGCTGTGACGGGCACGAGTATCCTGATCCTTGCGGCGTTTCTGACGCTTTGGATGATCATGCTGCATGAAGTGGAGCGGGCGTGATGTGGATGCAGATGATTGCCGATACGATCACGAATCCGCGTGAAACGGCACGGCACCTCATCACCATGAACCCGCCAATGGCCATCCGCTGGCAGGGCTTTGTGCTGCTGACGATCCTCCGCCAATGGCGATCCGCTGGCAGGCTTTTGTGCTGCTGACGATCCTGTCGACCGTCCTGCCGATGGCTGCATTCTGGATCGCGGGTGGGGAGGCGCGGGCAGAGATGGCGGCAAGTAACCCTATCTTGCAGGCTGCTTTGCAGTTTGGTCTGAACATCGTGACCGTCTTCCTGATGCAGGGCCTTGGTCAGTGGGCGGGCGGCAAGGGGCAGTTCGGTGATGCCTTGCTGCTGATGGTGTGGATCGAGGCGATCTTGCTGATCTTGCAGGTGGCGCAATGCGTGGCGATCATTGTGGCACCGCCACTTCTGGTGCCGATCATGGCGGTCGGCGTGGTGCTGCTGTTCTGGCTGCTGAGCCATTTCACAGCGGAATTACATGGATTCAACAGCGCCTTCCGGGTGTTCGCGGTGATTTTCGGACTTATGTTCATGCTTGGGGTTGCTGTCGCCCCGTTTATTGACCCCGCCCTGATAGCTGGAAATTGACCCATGTATGATGTTGCCGCAATCCGTGCTGACTTCCCGATCCTGTCGCGGCAGGTGAACGGCAAGCCGCTTGTCTATCTGGACAATGGGGCGTCGGCGCAAAAGCCGCAGGTGGTGATCGACGCGGTAACCCGGGCCTACAGCAACGAATATGCCAATGTCCACAGGGGGTTGCACTACCTTTCCAACCTCGCCACC
>JAAFHS010000114.1:0-4045 GCA_013298485.1 Rhodobacterales bacterium | reverse complement strand
AGGGGCTTGCACTATCTGTCCAATCTTGCGACCGACCGGTATGAGGCCGTGCGCGGCACGATTGCGCGGTTTCTGGGGGCGGCGTCTGCGGATGAGATCGTGTTCACCACCGGCACGACCGAGGCCATCAACCTTGTCTCTTACGCCTGGGCCGCCCCACGGTTTGAACCGGGGGACGAGGTGGTGCTGTCCATTATGGAGCATCACGCGAATATCGTGCCCTGGCATTTCCTGCGCGAACGGCAGGGCGTGGTGCTGAAATGGGTGGATGTGGATGCCAACGGTGATCTTGATCCGCAGGCGGTGATCGATGCGATGGGGCCGCGCACGAAACTGGTGGCGATCACGCAGATGTCGAATGTGCTGGGCACAGTCGTGGATGTGAAATCGATCTGCACGGCGGCACGGGCGCGTGGGATTGCCAGCCTGATTGATGGATCACAGGCGGCTGTTCATATGCCCGTCAACGTGACCGACATCGGTTGCGATTTCTATGCGGTTACCGGACATAAGCTATATGGACCAAGTGGTTCCGGGGCGATCTTCATCAGGCCAGAGCGGATGGCGGAAATGCGCCCCTTCCTTGGCGGGGGCGACATGATCCGCGAGGTGACGCGCGAGACGGTGACCTGGAACGATCCGCCGATGAAGTTCGAGGCGGGTACGCCGGGGATCGTGCAGCAGATCGGCCTTGGCGTCGCACTCGACTACATGAGTGCCCTCGGGATGGCGAACATCGCGGCACATGAACATGCCCTGCGCGACTATGCCCGTGACCGGCTGGCGGGGCTTAACTGGCTGAATGTGCAGGGGCATTCGGCCACAAAAGGCGCGATCTTCTCTTTCACGCTTGATGGGGCCGCGCATGCACATGATATCTCCACCATCCTGGACAAGCGCGGCATCGCGGTGCGCGCAGGCACGCATTGCGCGATGCCGCTGATGGATCATCTGGGGGTGGGGGCGACCTGTCGCGCCTCTTTTGGCCTTTACAACACGACGGATGAGGTCGACGCGCTGGTCAGCGCACTGGAACTCGCGCATGATCTTTTCGCCTGATGCGCCACCTTGCTCCTGCTCTGCCGGGTCAACCTGACCAACATAGTAAAGGCTGTTCTGCACTGATCACGGCGCAAGATCACCGCCATGCTGGATGATTGTCCCGTTGAACTGCCGTCAAAGGCCCGCTATAGACCCACGCAGGCACCCGTAGCTCAGCTGGATAGAGCGCTGCCCTCCGAAGGTTGATGTCAAGGGGCGGTGTCGAAGAAGGAGATAGAAAAGACACGCGCAAACATGACCTTGCGCGCAACATAGATCGCTGGACTTTTGTCTGGTTTTTCGCGTAAGCACTGCGTAAGCAGTTGACGACAAAATGAAGACCCAGTGCACCCGTAGCTCAGCTGGATAGAGTGCCACCCTCCGAAGGTGGAAGCCACAGGTTCGAATCCTGTCGGGTGCGCCAAATTTTCTCTGAAAATCAAAGATTGGACTGTCACTCTTAATGTCGAAATTGCCTTTGAAAGTCATGGACTAGAAAACCATGCAAACGCCGCGAAAGCAGTTTTTCTGCTGATGGGGCGATTGCTCAACCCGCGCCGCCAGAGAGCCCGGTTAAAGCACTGATCACTCACTGCGGGACAACAACCGCGAAACGCTCAATCCGGCCCGGATGACGTAGGGGGGCAGCGAAAGCGAGTAGTGGCCGCAGTTCAGCTCCAGAATGCCCGGTGCCGCGCCCGCGGTCTTGAGCTTCGCAATCAATTGCCGCGACAGCTCAGGTATCACCACCGTGTCCCTCGTGGCGAAGACAAAATGAGGATCAAGATCGGTTCGCGCCAACTTGTCGGCGTAGTTTTCCAGATTGAGCGGGGCCCAGGCACGCCGAAGGTCGGCCAATCCGACGTCGGCTTCAAAGCTGGCACGTATGTGACGTGTGGCGCGGCCGGTCCAGACCATATCCGCAAGGCTTCCGGCTGAGAGGAGCAGGGCGGCCCTTCTGACAGCGGGATCATGCGCGGCAATCAGCCCGGCGACCCAGGAGCCCAAGCTCATGCCGAGGACCGAGATGTCTTGATACCCTTCGGTCTTCAGCGCGCGGATGAGTTTTCGTCCGTCGAGCACAGCCTTTCGCACGGACTGGATGGTGCGGCCCAGATTCGAACTGAGCACCTGACCGGAACGAAACCGGTGCAGGTTCATTCCCGCCTTGTACGCGGTCGCGGGTCAGGTGCGCGATCTTCTGGCCAAAGCAGTCCCCGCAATCTGAGCGCGACAGCGGCATTCTGCGCTTGACCTTCCAGTATTGGAAAGGAACATTTTGAAACGGGAGGCACGTGCATCGGCCTTCATGCGGCGCAAACCCCGAGAGGAGAACGCCATGTCCACAACCGATCCGCACACAGGGCACCCCCATACACACCCCGACATGCTAGGGGGCCATTCGGGTGCCGCAACCGGCGCCGGGCCAACGGCCATCGACCCGGTTTGCGGCATGACGGTCACGCTCAAACCCGATACGCGGACCGAGAGCTTTGGTGGCAAGGACTTTCATTTCTGTTCGGGTAGGTGCCAGACAAAGTTCCAGGCCGATCCGTGGTTCTACGCTTCCGGTCGCAAGAAGCGGGCTGCGGCCAACGTCCAGTATACCTGTCCCATGCATCCCGAGATCGTCCGCGATGCACCGGGGTCGTGCCCGATCTGCGGCATGGCGCTGGAGCCGATGCTGCCATCGGACGAGCCGAGCCACGAGCTGACCGATTTCACCCGCCGGATGTGGATATCCGCGGCGGCGGCGGTGCCGCTGATCGTGCTGACGATGGGCGAATATGTCAGGTTGCCGGTGCGCGACTGGATCGGCCATCAGAACGCGAGCTATCTTGAATTCACTCTGGCGACGCCGATCATCCTGTGGGCTGCGCTGCCTTTCTTCAAACGCGGCTGGCAGTCGGTGCTGAACCGATCCCCCAACATGTGGACGCTGATCAGCCTTGGCGTGGCAGCGGCCTATCTCTATTCGTTGCTGGCTACCTTTTTGCCAGGCGTCTTTCCAGAGGTCTACCGCATGGGCCATGGCGTCGGCACCTATTTCGAGGCGGCGGTGGTGATCGTGGCGCTGGTGTTCGTGGGCCAGGTCCTCGAACTGCGGGCGCGGGAACGCACTGGCGATGCGATCCGCGCGCTTCTCGACCTCGAGCCCAAGATGGCGCGGCGCATCCTACCGGACGGAACCGAATACGACGCGCCCTTGGAAAACATCATGCGAGGCGACCGCCTGCGCGTGCGCCCCGGCGATGCCGTCCCGGTTGATGGCACGGTGATCGAAGGTCATTCATCGCTGGACGAAAGCATGCTGACTGGCGAGTCCATGTCGGTCGAAAAAGGCCCCGGTGATGCGGTGACCGGCGCCACGATCAACAAGAACGGCTCACTGGTCATCGCGGCGAGCAAGGTCGGCGCGGATACCGTGCTTGCCCAGATCATAGCAATGGTGTCGAACGCGCGGCGATCCCGTGCGCCGATCCAGGGGCTTGCCGACCGGGTGTCGGCGATCTTTGTGCCGACCGTGGTCGCTGTTGCGGTTCTGGCCTTCATCGTGTGGCTGGTCTTTGGCCCGGAACCCGCGCTGGTCTTTGCCATCGTCTCGGCCGTTTCCGTGCTGATCATCGCCTGCCCATGTGCCTTGGGCCTTGCGACACCGATCTCCATCACGACGGCAGCAGGGCGCGGCGCGCAGGTGGGCGTACTGATCAAGGACGCCGAGGCGCTGGAACGGATGGCGGGGGTCGATACACTGATCGTCGACAAGACCGGCACGCTGACCTTGGGCAGGCCGAGGCTGACCGATACGGTGATGCTGGGGGATGTGGCTGCGGTGGTTCTTCTGTCGCTGGCTGCAGCACTGGAGCGTGGATCGGAACACCCTTTGGCTGAAGCGATCGTGGAGGGGGCCGAGGCGCAGGGCGCGTCCCGGCACGAGGTGGAGGGGTTCGAGGCGGTTACCGGCAAGGGGGTGTGCGGCAGGGTCGGCGGGCGCGCGGTTGCG
>JAAFHS010000112.1 GCA_013298485.1 Rhodobacterales bacterium | reverse complement strand
CCCGAAAAGGTGTCGGCCTATGAATGCGGGTTCAATGCGTTCGATGATGCGCGGATGAAGTTCGATGTGCGATTCTACCTGGTGTCGATCCTGTTCATCATCTTTGATCTTGAGGTTGCGTTCCTGTTCCCCTGGGCGGTGGCATTCGGCGAGATCAGCATGGTGGCCTTCTGGTCGATGATGGTGTTCCTGGGCGTGCTGACCATCGGGTTCGCCTATGAGTGGCAGAAGGGGGCACTGGAATGGGAGTGATGACAGGTGCCAATGCGGCCGGTGTTGACCGCGATGTCGCGGCGGCGGGTCTGAACGCGGAGCTGCAGGACAAGGGGTTTCTGCTGACCTCGACGGAAGACATCATCAACTGGGCGCGCAACGGCAGTCTGCACTGGATGACCTTCGGGCTGGCCTGCTGTGCGGTGGAAATGATGCACACATCGATGCCGCGCTATGATCTGGAACGGTTCGGGACGGCCCCGCGCGCGTCCCCGCGCCAGTCGGACCTGATGATCGTGGCCGGCACGCTGACCAACAAGATGGCCCCGGCACTGCGCAAGGTCTATGACCAGATGCCGGAGCCGCGCTATGTGATTTCCATGGGGTCCTGTGCGAATGGGGGCGGGTACTATCATTATTCCTATTCGGTGGTGCGGGGCTGTGACCGGATTGTGCCGGTCGACATCTATGTGCCGGGCTGTCCGCCGACAGCAGAGGCGCTGCTGTATGGCATTCTGCAGTTGCAGCGGAAAATCCGCCGCACCGGCACGTTGGTGAGGTAGGCCCATGTCGGAAGCAATGCGGGAACTTGGGGCCTATCTGGAACTGAAGCAGCCGAATGCGGTGATCGCCACGGATGTGGCGTTCGGCGAGTTGACGGTGACGGTGCAGCCGAAGCTGATCGAGACGATGGTGGAGTTTCTGCGCGACGATGCGGCCTGCCGGTTCACAAGCCTTGTGGATATCACGGCGATTGACCATCCCGAACGGGTAGCGCGGTTCGATGTGGTCTATCATTTCCTGTCGATGTACCAGAACCACCGCATCCGGGTGAAACTGGCGGTGCGCGAAAGCGATATGGTGGCGTCGATCCACGCGATCCACCCGTCGGCGAACTGGTTCGAACGCGAGGTGTTCGACATGTTCGGCATCCTGTTCAGCGGGCATCCGGATTTGCGGCGGATCCTGACGGATTACGGGTTCCGGGGGCATCCGTTGCGCAAGGATTTCCCGACGACGGGGTATACGGAAGTGCGCTATGACGAGGCGCAGAAGCGGGTGGTTTATGAGCCGGTGAGCCTGGTGCAGGAATACCGCCAGTTCGATTTCCTGAGCCCGTGGGAGAGTGCGAAATACGTGTTGCCGGGTGATGACAAGGCTGCGGATCAGAAGGCGGGGGCGAAGTGATGGACGGCGATATCCGCACGAACAAATATGATGACGGCTCAACCGATTTCGAGACGGGCGAGCAGAAAATCCGCAATTTCAACATCAACTTCGGGCCGCAACACCCCGCGGCGCATGGGGTTTTGCGGCTGGTTTTGGAGCTGGACGGGGAAATCGTCGAACGCTGCGATCCGCATATCGGGCTGCTGCACCGTGGCACTGAAAAGCTGATGGAAAGCCGGACCTATCTGCAGAACCTGCCGTATTTCGACCGGTTGGATTATGTGGCCCCGATGAACCAGGAACATGCCTGGTGTCTGGCGATCGAACGGCTGACGGGGACGGTCGTGCCGCGCAGGGCCAGCATCATCCGGGTGCTGTTCTGCGAGATCGGGCGGATTCTGAGCCATCTGTTGAACGTGACGACGCAAGCAATGGACGTGGGCGCGCTGACCCCGCCGCTGTGGGGGTTCGAGGAACGCGAAAAGCTGATGGTGTTCTATGAACGGGCATCGGGCGCGCGGTTGCATGCGGCCTATTTCCGGCCTGGTGGCGTGCATCAGGACCTGACGCCGCAGCTGATCGAGGATATCGATATCTGGGCGGAGGCGTTTCCGCGCCTGCTCGATGATATCGACGGGCTGCTGACGGAAAACCGCATCTTCAAGCAGCGCAATGCCGATATCGGCGTGGTGAGTGAGAAGGATATTCAGGACTGGGGATTTTCGGGCGTGATGGTGCGGGGGTCGGGTCTGGCCTGGGATTTGCGGCGCAGCCAGCCTTACGAATGCTATGATGAGTTCGAATTTCAGATTCCGGTGGGTAAGAACGGTGACTGCTATGACCGCTATCTGTGCCGCATGGCGGAGATGCGGGAATCGACGTCGATCATCCGGCAATGCATCACGAAACTGCGGGTGGAGAAGGGCGATATCCTTGCGCGTGGCAAGATCACGCCGCCGAACCGGGGTGAGATGAAGACGTCAATGGAGGCGTTGATCCATCATTTCAAGCTGTATACCGAAGGTTTCCACGTGCCGGCGGGTGAGGTTTACGCGGCTGTGGAGGCGCCGAAGGGCGAATTCGGGGTCTATCTGGTGGCGGACGGGACGAACAAGCCCTACCGGGCCAAAATCCGCGCGCCGGGATTCCTGCACCTGCAGGCGATGGATTACATCTGCAAGGGACATCAGCTGGCGGACGTATCTGCGATCATCGGCACGATGGACGTGGTGTTCGGGGAGATTGATCGGTGAGATTGATTTGCCTCGCCACTTCATTAGCTTTGGTTGTTAGTCCTCTGCAAGCGCAAGAGGACACAAACATTGATATGGCAAGGCTGTGTGTCGGAACGGTCAAGCACGTTGAAGAACTTGGTGCAGTCGCGCTTGCATATGGACAGCAAAATGGATTGGCGGAGCAGATATTTAGAACGCTCGACCAAAAAAATGCAGACATGGCCGATATGCTATCGATTGCTGGTGGACGATACGCCGTGGCGCTTCTCACCAATGCCGACATCGGACTGGAATCGATGAGGATAAAGGCCTCCGACTGTGCCTTTACAAGTCAATGCGATACTTCTCTCATGCAGGAAGCAACTGTATTCGCCGAATATATTGCTGAAGCCTGTCGAAGAGACGCAACGAATGGAAGTTAACTAATGCTGCGCCGCCTGCACCCACATCAACCGACCTCTTTCGCCTTTACGGCGGCCAACCTTGCCTGGGCCAAGGGGCGGATTTCGAAGGATGCTGAGGGGCGGCAGGCGGGCGTTTTCGCGGAGGTGGTTCGGTGACATGCCCGTTATCGTTCGCCTGCAGTATTGTGTGATCGCCATGTATGCTGACGATCACAACCCGCCGCATTTTCACATCCTCGGACTGGATGGGCGCGAGGCGGAGGTGCGGCTGGCCAATCTGGAAGTGGCTAAGGGGAGTGTTGACAGACGGGCCGTGCGCGAGGCGATGGCCTGGGCGGAACCGAGGATTGCTATGCTGAGGGAGAAGTGGGATGACCTCCAGAGTTGAGGATATATATGATCCG
Source organism: Rhodobacterales bacterium (assembly GCA_013298485.1). Classification (GTDB taxonomy): domain Bacteria; phylum Pseudomonadota; class Alphaproteobacteria; order Rhodobacterales; family Rhodobacteraceae; genus JAAFHS01. The sequence continues at coordinate 3,929 of JAAFHS010000112.1, read as the reverse complement.
GCTGCCACATCGGACTTTATCCATATTGTGCGGGTCGATCTTGTGAGCACGCCGGTCATCAAGGTGTTGTTCGATGATGGCGTCGAGCGAACGGTGGACTTTTCGCCCGTCATCGCAAGATCCAAATGGTTTCGCACACTGGATGTGCCGACGACGTTCGAGACGGTCGAAGTGATCAACAACGGCCGTGCGCTGCAATGGGTGACGGGGGCTGACTACTGCGCCGACGCGTTGCGCATTCTCGGTGATGAACAGCTTGCTGCCAAAGGAAAGACTGCCTGATGCTCCGCCGCCTGCACCCACACCAACCGACCTCCTTCGCCTTTACGGCGGCCAACCTTGCCTGGGGACGCGGGCAGATTTCCAAATATCCTGAGGGGCGGCAGGCATCTGCCATCATTCCGCTGCTGTGGCGCGCGCAAGAGCAGGAGGGGTGGTTGAGCCGTCCGGCGATCGAGCATGTCGCGGATATGCTGGGGATGGCGTATATCCGGGCGCTGGAAGTGGCGACATTCTACTTTATGTTTCAGCTGCAACCCGTTGGTTCTGTGGCCCATATCCAGATTTGTGGGACGACGTCCTGCATGATCTGCGGGGCCGAAGACCTGGTGGCGGTGTGCAAGGAGTTGGTGAACCCAAAGGCGCACGCGCTGTCTGCCGATGGCAAGTTTTCGTGGGAAGAGGTCGAATGTCTGGGGGCTTGTGCCAATGCGCCGATGGCGCAGATCGGCAAGGATTACTATGAGGATTTGACGCCCGAAAAACTGCGCGATCTGATCGGGCGGTTTTCGAACGGCGAGGTGCCCGTACCGGGGCCGCAGAACGGGCGCTATGCGGCGGAGCCGCTGGCGGGGCTGACGAGCCTGAAGGAGTTCGAGAGCGGGCGGCAGCGGTATAATGCGTCGGCGCAGGCGGCGGTAGATCTGCGCGATACGGTGAAAAAGATCGACGGGACGGAAGTGCCGCTGCTGACGCCGTGGTTGGGCAAGGCTGCAAAGCCTGCACCTGCGGCCAAGGCTGCAAAGCCGAAGGTGGCAAAAGCGCCTGCACCCGTTGCACCGCCTGCGATGCAGGGTGCGCCGGTGGCGCCCAAGGGGTTGAAAGCAGCGCGGGGCGGCCGCGCGGATGATCTGAAAGTGATCGTGGGCATCGGGCCCAAGCTGGAGGCACTGTGCCACCGGCTGGGGTTTTTCCATTTCGACCAGATTGCGGGATGGACGCCTGCGGAAATCGCCTGGGTGGATGATAATCTGGAAGGCTTCAATGGGCGCGTGACGCGTGACGGATGGGTTGCACAGGCAAAAGACCTGGCGGCAAAGATAAAGGGATCGTGAAATCAAGGCCCCTGCAAGCGGGCCGTTCAGGGAGCAACGGACGGACATGAACAGATCAGAGATGGCGAACGGACCGCGTTTTGAAATGTGGGCGATCGGGATTGCGGCCGGGCTGGTTGCCGCGGCCGTCATGATTGTTGTCGGCGGCTTTGGCTGGATGGCGGCGGGCTTTGTCGGCGCGATGATCGCGGCGGTCGTGGCGCTGGTGTTCGGGCTGCCGAAGGCTGCACCGTTGCATATCGCGCAACCTGCCGACGTGGCCGGCGACGCGGTGGCGGAAGCCGAAACGCCCGCGACGGTGGCGCCGGCGCCCTTGGTGGCCCAACCCGCACCGGTCGCGGCGACGCCAGCCGCCGGTAAACCTGCGGCGGCAAAGCCTGCCAAGGCCAAGGCGGATGGTCCGGAGCGGCTGAGCGGGCCGCGCGGCGGCAAGGCGGACGATCTGAAAGAGATCGAGGGGATTGGCCCGGCCATGGAGAAACTGGTGAACGAACTGGGGTTCTATCATTTCGACCAGATCGCAAGCTGGTCGGATGCGGATGTGGCCTGGGTCGATGCGAACATGAAAAACTTCAAGGGCCGGATCGTGCGAGACCGCTGGACAGCGCAGGCGAAGCTGATCGTGGCTGAAGGGCTGGAGGCATTCCGCATCCGGGCCAAGACGAACAACTACTAGGGCCGGGCGGATGCGCGACCCTGAGACAGACCACCGGATGGCCCGGCAATCGCGCAACGTGGCGATTGTGCTGGTGCTGACGATGGTGGGGTGGATGGGGGCGCAATGGCTGGGTGGCGAGCTGGGGTGGGACGTGCGCTATGCCTTCCTGTTCGACCTTGCCGCCTTGGCTGGGTTCTTCTGGGCGCTGGTGGTGACATATCAGATCTGGCGGACGCGCCGGGGTTAAGGGAGCAGAGATGCTGAAGGATCAGGACCGCATTTTCACCAACCTTTACGGGATGCATGACCGCAGCCTTGCGGGGGCGAAAAAGCGCGGCCATTGGGATGGCACGGCGGCGATCATCGCGCGCGGGCGCGACACGATTGTGGAGCAGATGAAGGCATCGGGCCTGCGCGGGCGGGGCGGTGCAGGCTTTCCGACGGGGCTGAAATGGTCGTTCATGCCAAAGCAGTCGGACGGGCGGCCCAGCTATCTGGTGGTGAATGCGGACGAATCCGAGCCGGGCACCTGCAAGGACCGCGAGATCATGCGGCATGATCCGCATACGCTGATCGAAGGCTGTCTGATTGCGGCTTTCGCGATGGGGGCGAATGCCTGCTACATCTATATCCGGGGCGAGTACATCCGCGAGCGCGAGGCGCTGCAGCATGCGTTGGATGAATGCTATGACGCAGGTCTGCTGGGGAAGAACGCGGCGAAGTCGGGCTGGGATTTCGACTGCTATCTGCACCACGGGGCGGGGGCCTATATCTGCGGCGAGGAGACGGCGCTGCTGGAAAGCCTTGAGGGCAAGAAGGGCATGCCGCGGATGAAGCCGCCGTTCCCGGCGGGATCGGGCCTTTATGGCTGCCCCACCACCGTGAATAATGTGGAGAGCATCGCGGTGGTGCCGACGATCCTGCGGCGCGGGGCGGAATGGTTTGCGGGCTTTGGGCGGCCGAACAATGCGGGCACGAAGCTGTTCGCCATCTCGGGCCATGTGAACAACCCCTGCGTGGTGGAAGAGGCGATGTCGATCACGCTGAAGGAATTGCTCGACCGGCATTGCGGCGGCGTGCGGGGGGGCTGGAAGAACATCAAGGCGGTGATTCCGGGCGGGTCTTCGGTGCCGATGCTGAATGCAGCACAGTGCGACGAGGCGATCATGGATTTCGACTGGCTGCGCGAACAGCGGTCGGGGCTGGGCACGGCGGCGGTGATTGTGATGGACCAGTCGACGGATGTGATCAAGGCGATCTGGCGGCTGTCGAAGTTTTACAAGCACGAATCCTGCGGGCAATGCACGCCCTGCCGCGAGGGGACGGGCTGGATGATGCGGGTGATGGACCGGTTGGTGAAGGGCGAGGCGGAGGTCGAGGAGATCGACATGCTGCTGAGCGTGACCAAGCAGGTCGAGGGTCACACAATCTGCGCGCTTGGCGATGCGGCGGCCTGGCCAATCCAGGGCTTGATCCGGCATTTCCGGGACGAGATCGAGGATCGGATCAAGGCGAAACGCACGGGCCGGGCGACGGCAGTGGCGGCGGAGTGAGGCGCGTGCGCCTGTTGGACCGTCTGAGACGGCGGAATGTCGACAGCGCGCAATGGTCGGCTTAGGGGCACCGTGATGCAGAAACAACGCACATCTATTTTGTGGGCTGGGGCGGCCCTTTTGCCGTTACCTAGATACGCCGGATCAGGAAGGAGTGCTGGGCGTGAATATTGGTAAGTTCAGATTTTCGGGTGGTGACATCCGCGATGATATTCGCCAGAAGTACGGCTATGATGGCGATCTTCTGGATATATTTGTCCAGAACGAAGGCGCTGTGGTCCACAAGTGGCACCACTACATTCCAATTTATGATCGCTATTTCGGCGCGTTGCGTAACCGCAATATCCGCTTTCTTGAAATTGGCGTCTCGAAAGGCGGCTCGCT
>JAAFHS010000111.1 GCA_013298485.1 Rhodobacterales bacterium | reverse complement strand
AGCCGACGCGAACCGTTTGATCGTGGCGCTGATTTCGGTCGATCCGGAACGCGACACGCCCGCTGTCCTTGCGGACTACGTCAGCAACTTCGACCCGCGTATCATCGGGTTGACGGGTCCCGCCGAGGAGGTCGCGCAGGCCGCCGCAGATTTCCGCGTAACCTATCGCCGTGTCGACAAGGATGGCGGCCACTACACGATGGACCACACCGCCGGTGTGTTCCTGTTCCACCCCGATGGGCGCTTCGCCAGCATCATCGACTTTCACGAGGACCGGCGCTTCGCCGTTCCCAAAATCCGCCGAACCCTCAGTTGAAAGGTCATTCTGCCAGATGATCCGCCCCGCATTTCTGATCCTTGCTCTCGCGTCATTCTCTCCGCTCCAGGCAGTGGCCGATCCTCCGACGGCGCATTTGCCCATGGCGTTCGAAGCCACAATCGAACCCGGTGACACCTTGGACAGTGTCCTTGGTCACTCAGGAGTCCTCTCGACGATCCGGGCAGAAGCCGCATTGGCACTTTCGGGAGTCTATGACCTGACCGACCTGCGACCTGGTCACCGGGTCGAATGGACTGCGGCGTCCGGAGATCCATCATCGCTGACACGCCTGTCGCTCTTCGTGGAAGATGGTGTAGAGATCGCTCTCACCTTCGACGGGCCGATCGCGGCACGACGGCTTGACCCACCGGTTCGTGAGACGGACCGGCGGGAGACCTTGACCCTCGACGGAACCCTTTACGACGCCTTGATGGCGCGAAATGCACCGGAACGCTTCGCAGTTGACCTTACTGCACTTCTTGCGGGCCAGGTCGATTTCAGGCGCGACCTCAAGGGTGGAGAGACCTTCGCGTTGGTCTGGCAGGAAGATCAGCTTCCCGATGGCACCATCGCGGGAGAGCCGCGCCTGAGTTACGCTCGGCTGGAGCTTAATGATCGCGTCCTCGAACTCGTTGCGACCGAAGCCGCCGGCCCGATCATCGTCTTTGAAGATGGCGAAGCCGTGCAGCGTTCAGCGGCACCCATCCTTGGTGCACGACTGTCGTCCGTCTTTGGGCGCCGGAACCATCCCGTGTTGGGTGGGGTTCGCATGCATACCGGGATTGATTACGCGGCACCCGTGGGAACCGAAGTCTCGGCGACTGGCGCCGGGCGGGTGACCTTTGCGGGTACGATCCGTGGCTATGGCACCACGATCGACATCGATCACGGCGGCGGGGTCGTCACGCGCTATGCACATCTTTCCGAAATTGCCGAAGGCGTTCGCGAAGGGATGCGTGTCAAGGCTGGAGACGAGATTGGCGCGGTCGGGGCGACAGGTCTCGTGAGCGGCCCCAACCTTCACTACGAAGTCCGTGTCGACGGCAGACCGGTCGACCCTAAGGACCAAGACGCCTTGCCGGAACAGGAGATCGCTTCGGCAGATGATCTCAATGCGCTCGCCACTTGGCGCAGCGAAACTGGCTTCATTTCAGGAACTGACGGAGAACGCGGATGACGGAATTTCGTATCGGCCGCCGAGAGGTCATCCTTGCAGCAACAGCGTTTGCCGTAACCCCTGCCGCCAAAGCTCAGGCAGAGGAAGAACCGCCAATCCATGTCGTCAAGGGGCGTGGCTGCGAGTGCTGTGAAGCATGGGTCGACTATCTGCGGGAGCAAGGCTTCACGGTTACGGATGAGGTGTCGATGGGAACGTTGCTGATCCGCTTCAAGATGGACCAGGGCATTCCAGCAAAGGCATTTTCCTGCCACACGGGGACCGTTGACGGCTATGCTCTCGAAGGCCATGTCCCGGCTGCGGACATTCGAAGGCTGCTCGACGAGCGTCCTGATGCAGTTGGTCTTGCCGTGCCCGGCATGCCTTACGGCTCCCCCGGCATGGGATCAGAAGACAGTCGGGACGCCTATGACGTCCTGCTGGTTGGCCGGGATGGAAGTCTGGAAGTTTACACGAGCTATCCAGCGGCTTGATATGAGCCGCAATCATTTTGGATCAGCCAGGCTCCATGTGCTTCTTTTCTTGGGCGGCAAGTTGGTAGCCAATGGGGAGGCTGAATATCAGGAAACGGACGTGGTGATAGAAGCATGGCGGTTCCCAATTTAAGGCAGTGTACTCGGTTGCCATGATGCAACCTCCAGCTACTAGAGATGAAAGCGGCTGTCGTTGAACCATGTGTAAACGTCCATTGCCTTGCGCCTGCGTAGCCCACTGAAGACGCCATCTGACCGAAATACATGATATATCGACTCTGGATTGCGCGCATCGTCAATGACCGCAAAACCTCACATGGCCGCTTCAATAAATATGGGAATGATCTTCCTCGGCAGGAGCCCGCTTGGTGGCCAAATCACGGTGCACCCAGTCGTCCTGCGAGTTACCAGTTGTGTCTCTGTGATGTCGATCATAGGTTACTTCTGGCGATGGCTACCGCTCGATGCGCTAGCCTTTTGGAAAAAGGCAGACGCCAAAGCTCGACTGCGACCACTTTGAACTGGGCACCCACCTCACATGGTATCTTGCGGCACGCGACGCTTCTTCTTGCTAGGCACGGTCGTCGTTCTGCTGTCCGCATGCGCAGGAAAGTTTAGAACCTATGATGGACCTCCGGTCACGCGCTTGCGGATTTACAAGTCCGAGCGTCTGCTTTTTCTCGATGGTGAGACAGGTCCATTGAAAACATATCCGATCGGACTTGGTTTTGCTCCGACCGGTCACAAGCAGTTCGAAGGTGATGGAAAGACTCCCGAGGGCAGATATGTCATCGACAGGCGAAACCCAGATAGTCTTTACCATTTGTCCATAGGTATTTCCTATCCTAATGATGCAGATTTTGCCTTTGCTGCCGAACAGGGCCGCGCACCCGGAGGAGATATCTTCATTCACGGTGGTCCCAGACGGGGAAAAGAGCCTCTCAATGTCCGAGACTGGACTGCAGGCTGCATCGCCGTCAACGATCGGCAGATCGAAGAGATATACTCCATGGTTCGAAATGGCACACCTATCGAGATCTTCCCGTAGAAAGTTCATTGAAGCTTTCTCTGCGAAAACTCGGTTCTCGTGGACTGAGTGCGGGCGCTCAGGTTGCAGGATCGGCTATTTTTGGAGTTCCAATAAAGCCGCTTTGGGGTAGCGTTACTCCTCCAGCAGCCCGAAAGTGAAAACGCTTGTTAAACCGCTTTTGGGCAACGGCGATGGAGGTCGTCAACGACGATCCCGTAGGCATGCAGCTCCCTTTGTTCGGAATTGTGCGGGCGACCCCGCGGCAGGTGAGGGCAATTGTGCGACAGCATGTTCTGATCGTTCGTTGGCGACATTCGCAGCACCGCAGCGAGGCCCGCCGCGCGCGCAGATCACCGCATCCGCAACCGTCTAGCCGCTCCGCATATCGGGGAGCAGGACCTTGATGGTCGCCCCCGATCCGACTCTGTCATCGGTCGAGTCCAGCTCGAACGGGTCGTCATCCGCGCCACCCCGGCAACGGAAATGTTTAGAAAAAGAGTCAGAGCGCAGCCGCTTAGGAGGAGAAGAGTGAAAGCCACATCGACGTATCTTGTGACTAGCGTTCACTGCCTCCAACGAATTGGCGCGGGATTCTGCATCGCGCCTGTCGGATCTGTCGATCGAAAGGCTCCATTACAACAGGAGAAGCGATACTGCATAATGACCAAGAGCGGAGCGTTCTCCGCTGCCACCCTAGTACTTAGCCTGCACAGAGCTTCCGTCCGGGGCGACGAGCTGTAGCGCGCCCTTCACGTCCTTTGGCACGCCGACGGCCGAGTTCCCAGAAAGTCGGCCATCTGCATCAGGCGTCAACTCAAATCGCTGCGCAGCACCGTCGATCAGCAGAATGGCATTAGCGGTCCAGCCGTTTGCCGAAACAGGCTCATCTGAACCGTCAAAAAGATAGACGACAACGGTCAGGGTGCCGTTGGCGACCAGTTCTGCATGCCATGCACCAGCATCGACCTTCCAGCCGCCATTCGGGCCGGGGCGCGGTTCATGCGCCAAGGCAGCGACCGCGAACAGTGAGCCGATGGCAGCAAAGCCGATCCGACGCGAGAGCGTGATGAGGTTCATAGTTTGACTCCGATGATCAAAAAGCTTCAAGAGTGGGGGCGTGGCCAGTTACATCCGCCTGCTTTGCGGCCTCTGCACGCGCCTGCGCCACAAGGCGCTCTAGCGGGACGCGGCCATAACGCAGGAACAGCGTCGGGGTCAGCACGGTATCGAGCAAAGTCGCGGTCACGAGGCCGCCAAAGATCGTAATGGCGACAGGATGCAGGATTTCCTTACCAGGAGCATCAGCCCCCAGCATCAGCGGCACAAGGGCTACGCCGGCTGAGAGCGCAGTCATCAGAACAGGTGTAAGTCGCTCGAGGCTCCCCCGTATGACCAGGTCCCGCCCGAAAGGCATATCTTCATGAATGGCCAAGTTGATGTAGTGGCTGATCTTGAGAATCCCATTGCGCGTGGCGATTCCCGTCAGAGTGATGAACCCCACCATCGAGGCCACGGATAGCGGCTGCCCAGACCACCAGAGAGCCGCAACACTGCCAATCAGCGCCAAAGGTACGGAGGCCATGATGATACCCACGAACAACGGCGATCGGTAGCGGCTGTAAAGAATGGCGAATATCATTGCCAGCGAGAGTATCGACAGCAGCCCGATCGTCCGCATCGATTCTTCCTGCGCCTGGAAGGTACCTTCCAGCGTGGCGAAAAATCCCGTCGGCAGATCCTTCGTCGCCATGACCTGACGGATCTGCTCCACGATCTGCGCCATGTCGGTCTGACCATCAGAGTTTGCCAGCACAACCAGCCGCCGCTTGCCATTCTCGCGCAAGATCTGGTTCGGGCCGTCGGTCTCGACGATATCGGCAATCTGGCTGACCGGAATCCATCCGCTCGGTGTTTCGATCAACAATTCACCGAGACCCCGCGTCGTCCGTTCTTCGTCTTGCAAGCGCAGAACCACATCAAAGCGCCGGTTCCCATCAACGATGCGCGAGACGATACGGCCGTTTGACAACTGCTCAAGCTGCTCGGTGACGGCCGCAGGTTGCAAACCATAAAGTGCCGCTCGCCCATAATCGACAATGATCTCCAGCTGAGGAATGCGGACCTGTTTTTCTACCTGAAGGTCGACAACTCCCGGAATTTCAGCAAGCGCCACGCGAAACTCCTCGGCCAGTGCGCGCATAGTATCGAGATCTTCACCGAAGATTTTCAGGGCTATCTGCGCCCGAACACCCGAAAGCATATGGTCCAGTCGATGTGAGATCGGTTGGCCGATGTTCGTCGTCACTGGAAGGACCGACAACCGCGCCCGGATGTCGGCTTCGATTTCGGCCTTGGGACGGCCATCCTCGGCAAGCTCGACCTCGACTTCAGACGAATGAACGCCTTCGGCGTGTTCATCAAGTTCAGCTCTGCCGGTGCGACGGCCAACCAGAACGACTTCAGGGACCTCCATGATCAGTCGCTCCGCAACCAAACCGACCCGCTGGCTTTCTTCCAGCGAGATACCTGGGTTGAACAGCATGCTGATCGTCAGTGTCCCTTCGTTGAAAGGCGGCAGAAAGGCGCGTGGAAGCTGGGTCGCAAAGCTTCCCGCTGTCACTACCGCCGCCAGCACCCCTGCAATCAGCAGGCGTGGATGCCCGAAGGACCATTCGAGTAGTCGTTTGTTGCTACGTTTCAGGACCCGGACGATCATGCCTTCGTGCTCGTCCAGCCGCTTTAGGCCGGGCAACATGTAGTAGGCCATGACCGGGGTCAGGGTGATCGAAACGACGAGACTCGCGAGGATCGAGATAATGTAAGCTTGTCCCAGTGGCGCGAAGAGGCGCCCCTCGATGCCCGACAGCGCGAAAAGCGGTACGAACACCAGGACGATCGTCATGGTGGCATAGACGATGCCAGACCGAACCTCCTGACTGGCCGACACAACGACATCGAACACGGAACGCGGATTGCCCTTCTCCCGATTTTCGCGCAAACGCCGAAAGATATTCTCGACGTCAACCACAGCGTCATCGACAAGTTCGCCAATGGCGATCGCGAGCCCGCCTAGGGTCATCGTGTTGATCGAAAGTCCCATCCAATAGAAGATGATTGCCGTGACCAGGATCGAGACTGGAATGGCTGTCAAAGAGATGATGGTGGTTCGGGCATTCAGGAGGAACAGGAACAGGACGACCGCGACGACGGCGATGGCTTCCAGCAACACCTTTTGTACGTTGCTGATCGATGTCTCGATAAAGGTCGCCTGCCGGAAGAGGATGTTGTCCGCCTTGACACCCTCCGGCAAAGCGGCGGTCATTTCTGCAAGCGCCGCTTCGACCTGTCGCGTCAGGTCAATGGAATCCACGTCCGGCTGTTTCTCAATCGACACGATGACCGCATCATCACCCATGAAGCCGGCATCGCCCCGCTTCGTGCGAGGCGCGAAGCTGACTTCGGCGACCTGGTCCAAAGCAACCGGCTGGCCCCCGACCGATGCCACGACAAGACTGCCCAGATCCGCGAGGCTCTGGGTTCGACCGATGTTTCGGATCAGGAATTCGCGACCATACTGGTCGGCAAAGCCGCCCCCCGTGTTCGCGCCGAACCCTGCCAACGCCGACTCAACATCCTCATAGGTTACCCCGAATGCACGCATGGCTGCTGGATTGGGTGCCACACGATATTGCCTTACTTCGCCGCCAATGGGGATGACGTTGGCAACGCCGGGAATAGTCAACAAGCGGGGGCGGATGGTAAAATCTGCCAGTTCGCGCAATTCCATCGGGGTGACATTGTCAGGACCCGTAACCGCGATCAGCATGATCTGCCCCATGATGGATGCGATCGGACCCATCTGCGGCACCACACCCTGCGGCAATTGCGCTTGTACCAGCGTCAGACGTTCGGCGATCTGCTGACGATTGCGATAAATGTCGGTGTTCCAGTCAAACTCGACATAGACGATCGACAAGCCCACACCCGACGTCGACCGAACCCGAGTCACGCCTGGCAACCCGTTCATCTGTGTCTCGAGCGGATAAGTAACCAGTTGCTCCACTTCGGGTGGGGCCAGCCCTTCCGCCTCAATCATGATTGTGACGGTCGGGCGGTTCAAGTCGGGAAACACATCGACCGGCAGACGCGTGACAGTCAGCGCTCCGTAAAGCACCATCACCGCAGCAATCGCGAGCACGAACATGCGGTTGCGTAGCGACTGCGTGACAAGAAAGTTGAACATGCGTGCCGCCTATCGGATCTGGTTGAGAAGCTCGGCGCCTTCAGTGACCACGCGCAGGCCGACTTCCAGCCCCGCGACCACCAGCACGTTGTCGCCGTCCAGGGGTTCTACGCGCACCTCGCGCTGCAC